>JBGSUA010000188.1:0-2195 GCA_041753575.1 Desulfatiglandaceae bacterium | reverse complement strand
CATCATGCTGGGCGGAGCGCCTGTTACAAGGGATACCGCGGGGCTCTTCGGAGCGGACGGGTATGCGGAGTCTGCCGGAAACGCAGTGCAGGAAGCCATCAAGATGATCAGCCGCTTAAGGGAGATGCAGCAGAAATAGATAAGGAGTTCGTGGCATGTCTGAGAAGGCAAAGGTGATCTTCCAGCCCTCCGGAAGGAGGGGCGAGGTGGAAAAGGGTTCAAGCCTCATTGAGGCATCGCGCCAGCTTGGGGTTGATATAGAGGCATTGTGCGGAGAGAAGCGAATCTGCGGAAAATGTAAGGTAAGGATTGAAGAGGGTTCGTTTGAGAAATTCGGGGTCGTATCCAGCAGAGCAAATGTGAGTCCGTGGCAGGAGGAGGAGGGAAAATTCGTAACCCCTGCACAGAAGGAAGAGGGTTTCAGGCTTGGCTGCTGCTGCAAGATTCAGGGAGACCTCCTGGTATTCGTCCCGGAGGAGTCAAGGGCCGGCAAACAGGTGGTAAGCAAGGCCGCCCGCGACATACCCATAACATGGGATCCAGCGGTCAAGTGCTACTACGTGGAGGTTGTAGAACCCACCTTTGAGCATCCCACGGCGGATATGGAGCGGATACTGGAGGAGCTTTACCGGACGCACGGGCTTAAGGATCTCAGCATTGATTATTTTGCCCTTCAGAAGCTTCCCTCACGCCTGAGGGGGAAGGACAGATGGAGGCTGACCGTATATGTGTGGATGGACCGTGAGATTGTGAGGGTTCTTCCTGGAGACCAAAGGGGAAACCATTACGGCATGGCCATAGATATTGGAACAACCACCGTGGCGGCATACCTGTGCAACCTCACTACCATGGAAGTGATTGACACCGTATCCATGATGAACCCCCAGTGCAAGTACGGGGAAGATGTCATGAGCCGCATTACATACCACATGATGAACAAAGACGGCTTGAAGAAGATGAGCGACGACATGATCCAGGGACTCAATACGCTTGTCAGGCAGGCCTGCGAAGGGACGCACCCGCCTAAAAAGAAGAACAAGGGAGAAGCCGTTGAAGAGAAAGGCAAAAAAAAGTATCTCTGCCTCAATCCCAATGACCTGGTGGACCTGGCCATCGTGGGCAACACCGCAATGCACCATATTCTGCTCAAACTCAACCCCGAATTTGTGGGACTGGCCCCCTTTCCCCCTGTTATCCACAGGAGCCTCGATATAAAGGCAAGGGATATGGGTGTCAGTATCAATGAATCGGCCTATATTCATGTGCTACCCAATGAGGCGGGATTTGTAGGGGCTGACAATGTGGGGGTGCTTATAGCTGAGGAGCCATACAAAAGCGACGAGGTCCAGCTGATAATAGACATAGGCACCAACGGAGAGCTGGTGCTTGGAAACAAGGAGAAGCTTATTTCCTCATCCTGCGCCACAGGGCCTGCCCTGGAAGGTGCACAGCTTTCCTTTGGAATGAGGGCCGCGCCTGGAGCCATTGAGCGAATAAAGATAGACACGGAAACCCATGAGGTGGACTACAAGGTCATAGGCCGGGACGCATGGAGGAGCTATTCCAAGCCCGAAGAAATGAAGACCAAGGGTATATGCGGTTCCGGCATACTGGACGTATTGGCCGAACTTTACCGCTCGGGGGTTATCTTGAAAAGCGGGAAGTTTAATCCCAAACAGAAATCATCCCGGTTCAGAAAGAGCCCCGAGACCAACCAGCCTGAGTTTATAATCGCCTGGAAGGATGAGACCAGTATAGGCAAGGATGTGGTCATCACCCAGAAAGACATTCGCCAGATCCAGTTGGCCAAAGGTGCGCTTTACTGCGGCTGTAAGCTGATGATGCGCCGGATGGGCATAAAGACCCTGGACAAGGTCAAGATAGCAGGGGCCTTCGGCACCCATGTGGACAGAGAAAAGGCCCTCATCATGGGGCTTTTCCCGGACTGCGCCCTTGACAAGGTTGTTTCCGTGGGAAACGCGGCAGGTGACGGTGCCAGGGCGGCGCTTCTTAACCGCGGCAAGAGGCAGGAGGCAAACTGGGTTGCAAGAAACGTGGAATACATAGAACTCACGGTGGAAAAGGACTTCCAGCAGGAGTTCATGCAGGCCATGCAGATCCCGCATATGAAAGATGACTTCCCAAACTTGAAGGGACTTGTGGCTGAGGATGTCCTTAAGCAGAAATAACGGCAT
>JBGSUA010000187.1:0-2146 GCA_041753575.1 Desulfatiglandaceae bacterium | reverse complement strand
AAATTGGCGATGCTCAGGAGTCCTCCTGCCGCAAGACCCGCCGTAAATGCAGGAGCCATAGAGACGGAACTAGCCGCCACAAGAACGAGGAGCGACACCCAGTTGAAAATCCTCAACTTCTTTGAAAGCTTCTCCCAGTCGCTCAAAGGTCTTTCGCCTTTTTATAAAGGATATAAAGGTTTCTAAAGGCCGCTGCTATACCAAGCCCAAGGAATATAAAAGTCAGCCACGGGCCGGACTTGAAATATCCATCAAGGTAGTAGCCTATAGCGGCTCCTATGGCCACTGACAGGGCCATAGCCATACCTACTGTGCTCAAATAGCTCAGGGTCTTAATGGTTTTTTTAAGGTCTTCGTCCATAAAGCCAATGGGGGGACACCGCCTGAAAACCAGGTTGTGTCTCTACCATAGTGCTTCCGATCAAGTCAACAGATTTCTGATACAAGTCTCCGGAATACCTCTCTAGCCGAACGAATTGTCTTATCAAGCATCTCTTCCGTATGTGCCAGGGAAACAAAACTGGCCTCGAAGGCCGATGGAGCCAGATAGATGCCGTTGCCCAGCATATAACGATAGAACTTCTTGAATAGCCCTGTGTCCGCCCTGGAAGCTGAAGAGAAATCCCTTACCGGTGAGGATGCAAAGAATAGCGAACCCATCGAACCAGCGCTGTTTACTGTAACATCAAGCCCTTCTGAGGAAGCGGCCTCTTTGATTCCGGCAAAAAGCGTTCTTCCCTTTTCACCCAGGAGTCTGTAAGTGCCCTCTCTCTGTAAGAGACGCAGAGTGGCGAGACCTGCCGCCATTGCGATGGGATTTCCGGAGAGAGTTCCAGCCTGATAGATGTCCCCCTGCGGCGCCACCCTTTCCATAATCTCACGCCTTCCGCCGTACGCCCCAACAGGCATCCCTCCTCCTATGATCTTTCCGAGGCAAGTTAGATCCGGACTCACCGAATAAATTTCCTGGGCTCCGCCTGGAGCCAACCTGAAACCTGTTATGACCTCGTCGAATATAAGGACTGTGCCGTATTGACGGGTGATATCGCGCAGTCCTGAGAGAAAGCCATCTTCGGGGAGTACCACCCCCATATTCCCTGCGACAGGTTCAACTATTACGGCGGCCACTTCAAATCCATATCTGTCAAAGGCCATTTTTACCGATTCCAAATCATTGTAAGGAACCGAGATCGTGTGCCGCGCAAGGTCGGAAGGAACCCCTGGGCTGCCGGGAATACCAAGGGTGGCCACGCCTGATCCGGCTGCCACAAGGAGGCTGTCCGAATGTCCGTGATAGCAGCCGTCAAACTTTATTATCTTATCTCTGCCTGTAAAGCCCCTGGCAAGTCTTACGGCGCTCATGGTTGCCTCAGTGCCTGAATTAACCATGCGCACCATCTCGATGGAGGGCACCATAGCGCAAATGGTCTCCGCCATCTCCACCTCCAATTCGGTAGGAGCACCAAAGCTGGTTCCTCTTCCGGCGTACAGTCTTATTGCCTCAACGACTTCTTCGCGGGCATGGCCAAGTATCATGGGACCCCAGGAGCAAACATAGTCAATGTACTCCCTCCCGTCCGCATCGCGTAGAAGCGGCCCTGATGCTGAAGCAATGAAAACGGGGTTACAACCCACTGCCCTTGCCGCCCTGACAGGGCTGTTCACGCCGCCTGGTATGCTTCTCAGCGCCCTTTCAAACAGGGTCTCTGATCTATCGGTCATGTTAAAATACTCCATGCTTGTTTTCTTGAACTCTTCAGAGCTAAACAGAAGTATGTATTTATCAATGCCAACCGTTTCTGACATCTTCCTCGCGAAATCCACGCACTGACTCTCGCTTTTTCCGTGCAGCATAGTATAGAGGTTATAAGGCCATTGCGGATATAGGGTTCTCTGATAACAGTGGGTTACCTCACGGAACGCAGCCAGTATTTCCCCGACCTCACCGATACGATCAACGGGAACACGCCACGCAACCATGGCATTAGCGCTGAAACCTGCCTCCTGGTGGCGCAGGGTGGCTCCAAAACGTCTGATAATACCCGTTTCCTTTAGTTGCCGTACACGGGCGATAAAGTCTTCCTCACTCATTGCAGCCCTTTCTGCCAGATCTCGAAAAGGCCTCCTTGAAAGTGGAATATCTCCC
>JBGSUA010000186.1:0-7159 GCA_041753575.1 Desulfatiglandaceae bacterium | reverse complement strand
ATGCCGGGTACCCCTGTCTCACAGGAAAGCCTGTCCTGCGTCAGAAGCAATTCCCTCGCTCGCTTTTCATCAAAGCCTTCCTTCCTCTTTCCTTCAAATACCTTGTCCCCCTTCTGGAATATCGATGAACAGATAACTGTGGGATACTCGCCAGGCCGGCCTCCAAATGTCACCCCTCCAACGTTGCATGCCTTCTGGGGTGTGTCAATTTTGAACATGTCGCCTCTCCAATTAAATTAGTCTATGTGTTATACCGTAAGGTGATTAAGCAAAATAAAGATAAAAATAGGTTATCTAAGTTTATAAGAAGTTAATAACAGTATCACTCAGAAAATCTAAAATAATCATCCCTTGCCTTTTTGAGCTGCAGTATATTCTCCAGTGGACTTCTTGGCGCAATCCCACACCCAGGGCATAAAAAGTCTGTTCCATTCTCCAAAGCCTTAATAGCTTCCTTATATGATTCCTCTCGAGTTCCTTGGAACAGAGTTGTTGCAGTGGCTACATTGCCAAACACCTTGACGCCCTTACTGTGTGCAATTTCCGCCGCACGCTTTAGGTCCGCCTTTTCTTCTATGCTGATGCCCACCGCTCCAGTTTCACACATCATCTCAATAATAGGATCTGTATTCCCGCATATGTGGATCACTACGGGACCTTTGACCCTGCTTATTATCTCTTTTTCAACAGGTAGTACGAATTTTCTGAAAAACTTTGGACTGAGAAGCGCGGGACCTGCCGTTGGTTCACCGAAAAGAAAATAGTCTGTACCATTATCGAATGCAAAATTTGCAGCGGCTATTGCCGCCTCTTTTGTAACCTCAAGTACTTTCACAACTTGATCAGGGGCCTTAAAACACCATCTCATGAGTTGTTCAACACCGACAAGATTAGCAGCGCAAGTAAAAGCGCCTTCGGTATGTCCAAATATGATAAGCTTATCCCCAACATTTTCTTTAAGTAGTCGGTAGTTTTCTTTGTAGATGGGGAATCTTCCCTTCTTTAGAAAATCAGAGGGAAGTTCTAGTTGTTCTATGCCTTCGGAATAGGGATGGCTGTTAACGAAGTGCTGAATGTCGATTTTGGCAGGGCCAAGTTCACAGCCAAAGACTTCGCTTAATATAGTAATATCCCATCCCATGGCCTTCACCCACTCAAAGCCGGCAAATTTGTGTCCTGCTATTCCGAGCTCAGTCATCGCAACAGGATCTCTGTCAGCGAGTGGCCTTTCATAACCGCATTTCTTCATAAGATCCACGACACCATAGGTTGTCGTGCTTCCGACCGGGGTCATGTCGACATCCTTGCCTGTTAACCGGTTCCAAAATCTTTCCTTTAAAGTCATTGAAGACATTTAGTTCTCCTAAATGAGGATGATGAAATATCCAGTTTTATTTTACCCCAAGGTATGCGTGTTGTACTCGTGGATCAAAGGCCAGATCAGAAGTCTTGCCTTCAATAACTATTCTACCAGTTTCCATTACATAGGCTCTTCTTGCTGTTTTGAGAGCGATATTCGCGTTTTGTTCGACAAGTAATACAGTATTTCCAGACACTTGAATATCTGATATAACTCTATAAATATTCTGAATAACTAGTGGCGCCAGTCCCAGCGATGGCTCATCAAGTAGAATCAGTTCAGGTTTACTCATCAATGCTCTTGCAATGGCAAGCATCTGCTGCTCACCACCGCTGAGTGTGCCCGCAAACTGATAACGGCGATCCTTCAAGATGGGGAATTTCTCAAAAAGCCTCTCCATATCCGCAAGCATATTTTTTTTATTTCGATGGTAAGCCCCGGCCCTGAGATTCTCCTCTATGGTTACCCTTTTGAAAATACCTCTGCCTTCCTGTACAAAGGAGATCCCCAATTGCACAATCTGGTGTACGGGAAGCCGCTGAATCTCCTTTCCACGAAATTCAACCTTGCCGCTTCTTGGCCTGAGAACGCCGGCAATCGCTTTTAGCAGTGAAGTCTTCCCTGCTCCATTTGCCCCTATGAGGGCAACCATTTCTCCGCGCTCGACGAAAAGATCTATCTCTCGGAAAACAACGATTTCTGAGTAGGAACCAGTCAGTTCTTTCACACTGAGGAGTTTTTCCTGGCTACTAAGATCCAAGATAAGCCTCAATTACTTTTGGTGAGGATTGAATCTCCGAAGGGCTCCCTTCAGCAATTTTTTGGCCAAAGTTCAGAACCGAAACTACATCCGATATCCCCATCACCAAATGCATATCATGTTCAATAAGTAGAATTGTTTTTCCCTGTTGACGAATCTTAAAGATCAATTTTGCGAGATCCTCTGTCTCCTGGGTATCCATACCCGCCGCTGGTTCGTCCAGCAGGAGTAAAAATGGGTCAGTTGCTAAAGCCCTAGCAATCTCTAACCTCCTCTGGCTGCCATAAGGCAGGTTTGCCGCCTTATCTTCTTTACGCTCAGACAGCCCCACGAAATCTAGAAGTTCCTCTGCGACTTCACGAATTCGCATTTCTTCAGATGGCACCTTAAGAGGCAATCGGAAAAAGGTACTTGCAAGTCCCCCCCTGGTCCTGCAATGCCTTCCAACCATTACATTTTCAAGAACAGTGAGCGATTTAAATAACCGAATATTTTGAAATGTACGGCTAATGCCCAGAGAAGTAATCCTGTCCGCCCTGAGTGCCTGTATCTCAGTATTATCAAACTTAATTGTTCCATCAGTCGGCTTCAGGACTCCGGAAAGAATATTGAACATCGTTGTTTTTCCAGCGCCATTGGGTCCAATGAGCGCATGGATGACGCCTTTCTGTACTTCAAAATCGACCCTGTTTAAGGCCGTGATTCTATCGAAAAACTTGGTTATTTTGTTAACACTGAGAAAGCTCATAATGTGCCTTTACGCCTGAAGGGATTTTGCGTGCGTTTGGCAATCCAATTGACCAGTTTTTTGTCTATCAACCCCTGTGGTCTTAAGATCATCAACACGACAATCACCAACCCGTAGAAAATCATCCTCCACTCGCTCAGAAAACGCACTGTCTCCGGCAGTAGTGTCAAGAGCGTAGCCCCGAGGATAGGCCCCCAAAAAATCTCTACGCCTCCAAAAACTACAAAAACAAAAAATTCCACTGCGAGTATGAAGCCGAATTTCGGTGAATCAATATACATGGCGTAGTGAGCGTACAAGCCCCCGCCTATCCCTGCGATAAATGCGCCCACTCCGAAAGCAATAAGCTTAGCTTTAATGATATTTATTCCCATGACCTCTGCCGCTACCTCATCCTCGCGCATAGATGCAAAGGCGCGCCCCATTCTGGATTTATCAAGCCTATGAAAGAAGACAATCAATATGGCCACAATTGAATAGACGTTGATAAGATTTGTCTTCAGTTCCATTCCTCCCATGCCGGACGCACCGCCCGTATATTCGAAGTTCAGGAAAAAGACCCTCACCATCTCTCCGAAGGCTAGCGTAAGAAGAAGGAGGTATATACCCGTAATGCGTATCGCGGGGAATCCGATTAGAACTCCGGCCAGCGCTGAGAGTAACCCGCCGAGAAATAGCGCGATGTAAAAGGGAAATCCAAAATGCAGGGTAAGCACGGAAGATGCATAGGAGCCGATTGCCATGAAACCGGCTTGGGCCAAGGAAATCTGGCCGGCAGAAAAAGGAAGGTATAGACTCAAAGCCATTATGATGTGAATGCCATTGAACACAAGAATGCTTTCAATGTAACCGCTGAACACTCTATTTATTCCTCGTGAAGTCGTATTCCAAAAAGGCCAGTCGGCTTTGTTATGAGAATGATGGCCATAATTCCAAAGGCAAAGGCGTCTTTATAGGATGATTCAATATATGCGACGCTGAAGATCTCTACTAAACCAAGAATAATCCCGCCGATCATTGCTCCCATGACATTCCCGAGTCCACCGAGAAGCATGATTGTGAATCCCTTCAAAATCATTTCTGTCCCCATAAAAGGAGAAATGGCATTATAGACGAGACCCACAAGGACTCCTGCAGCTCCAGCTAAAGCGGAGCTGATCATAAAGGTTATGGCGATTACCCTGTTTGTATTAATTCCCATCAGGGATGCATTTGTGGCATTTTCTGAGGTAACCCGCATTGCTATGCCAACTTTTGTTCGTTGGATGAACAAATGAATGGTAATCATAAGAATAATAGCAAAGGCTAATATGAACAGTTGAATTGATGTTACCTGTAGTGGCCCTATATTATAAGTAACAAGCTGGATGGTCTTGGGGAAACCTACTATATCTGCTCCGAAGATCTTAGCCCCGATTTCCTGCAGAATTATGCTCACACCAATTGTACTGATAAGAGGAGCCAGGTGATATTCTTTCTTAATCGGACGAAAACTCACCCTTTCGATGATTAAACCCAATATGGCGGCTGCGACCATTGACCCCAAAATCGCGACAACTATATGACAGTTTGAAAGAAGGACCATTTGCAGGCCTATAAAGGCCCCTAACATAAAGACTTCTCCATGAGCGAAGTGAAGCAAGTTCAGAATCCCAAAAATCAACGTATAACCTATTGCAACGAGGGAATAAGTAGAGCCTAGCATAAGGGCGTTTATTAATTGTTGAAAAAACATAGCTTCTCGCTCTTTAGATTATCTCAGCCGTGATGAAATATATTGATACAATTTTGTTGGCTTTGCATTAACCTGTTTGTGCTGCCTCGCTCCCCCGAATTTAACGCCTCTCCGAGCCTAAGCCGCAACCTCTTTTGTTGCCCATCGTCGGCTTCGGGAGGAACCCCCATTCATTGGCTTTTGAAGCTTTGCCTTTCAGCCTTCAACCGCCGGATTCCAACCCCCTGGGAGTATCATCCCCGCCACTTTCGGCGGGGGCGATAAGTAAAAGGCGTTTATACAGGTTAAAAGACAGTGAGTCCTTGCCACTATTCAACGGCCACCCATTGGCCGTTCCTGACACGAAGAATCGCTGGCATGCTTACCCCGTCCCCCACCTCGTCAATAGTGGTGAGCCCAGAAACTCCCGGGAAGTTCTTGAGGTTTTTCCATCCCTCTCTCAGCCTGTCGCGATCCTCCGCAAGTTCCTTGGGATCATTGGTAACCCCATACTTCTCTATGATATCTTTAATTATATAGACGGTGTCGTAGGACTTGAAGCCTCCGCTGTTAGGCTTTTCGCCTCCCTTTCGCTTCATGAATTCAGTAACAAATTTCTTTACCTTAGGGTCAGGGTTGTCGGCCCAGGTGGCTGACGCAGTCCATACCCCTTCCACGTCGCTTTGCCCCGTCTTTATAAATAGGGGATTTGCGCACTCAACCCCGGCGATAACGGGAATGTTAAGGCCCTGTCGTCTCATCTCGCGCACTATGTTGGCAGCCTGCTCAGACTGAGCTGCCAAGGCAATCCCATTGAGCTTTTTACCTTTAATTCTGGTTACTTGTGCACTAAAATCGAAGTCTTTCTTCTGAACCGTTAATGTGTCGAGGATTTCCACTCCAAATTTCTTTAAGAAATTTGGATACACATGTGCTCCCTCACCAGTTGAAACCGCATCTGAGTTCTCGTAGATAATTCCTGCAGTTTTGATATTATTATCCTTGACCCATTTCTCCAGAGCCGGTCCAAGGGTCTTGTCACTGGTGAGGTTATTTCGAAATGCCCACGGACGATTCTTGGCAGACAAGCCAGGCTTAGCGGATGTTGGACAGACAGTGACGATCTTCATCCGATTGATAACCGGAAAGACCACTTCAGCAGCCGAACTCAAAATGGGCCCTATAATAATCAGCACCTTATCCTGTTCTGCTAATTTTCTAGCCAATGAAATTGCCTGTTCAGATTTGCTGGCACTGTCGTCAACGATTAGCTCCAAAGGAAGCCCACCGATCCCACCTGAAGCATTTATCTCATCTCTGGCAATCTCCGCTCCCAGAAGAGAATGCTGCCCCCAGGATACGGCTTCACCTGCTAATGGAAGAATAGCTCCGACCTTAATGGTTTTTCCTTTTAACCCGGCCTCAACTGCTGGAAAATGTGAAAAAAGCACAGTTATTAGTAC
The DNA here is from genome assembly GCA_041753575.1 of Desulfatiglandaceae bacterium. GTDB lineage: Bacteria > Desulfobacterota > DSM-4660 > Desulfatiglandales > Desulfatiglandaceae > CG2-30-51-40. The sequence goes on along the minus strand of JBGSUA010000186.1, from coordinate 1,114 downwards.
AAACGATGCAACAACCAAAAAACGATAGAATCTTTCTCCTTTCATTTTTCCCTCCTTTTATTAGCTGAACAATGTCCCAGATAAAACGCCTGACTCTATGCTTATAAAAGTTTTAAATAATAAAACTAAAATTACTTTTTATTATTTAAAATAATAATTTTTCATAAAATATTACTTACTATTAATATTGAATTGCAGTTGCAGCTCCTATAAGGGCTTTAAGATTTTCCATAGGCGCGATACCCGGAATCATACAGCCCGACGCAAGGATAAAAGCACCGTTTTCACCAGCGGCCTTGTATGCTCTTTTGGATTCCTCGATGACCTTTTCAGGAGTACCTAATGTAAGGGCATCCGTTGGATTCACATTGCCGATCAGACACATTTTGGGTCCCAGTATTTCACGGGCCTTCGCCAAGTCATTTTTTTCGTCCAGACTTATTCCATGAACGTCCATTGATTGAATGATGTCAAACCTGTCGTTAAAATCTCCGCAAAGATGGACAAAAACTCTTGCCCCGGTTCTTTTAAGTGTCTGGGCGAGCCGTCTGAAATGTACCGTAGCCTGCTCCGCCATCTTTTTTGACATCATATCTCTGGACATATAAGGTTCAGCAATCATAATCAGATCAGCGCCAGCATCAACGAGAGCAGCGCCATAAAGAATCAGACTGTCAGTTGCGATTCTAAATAGTTCCTCGCACAGGTCCTTAGCTCGACTCATTTCCTTTAACAAAGGTTCTGTTCCTCTTAACATCGCAGCGTGACGGAGAGGACCTTGAACATAACCAATCACAGGAACTTCCTTTTTGACCAATTCTTTGAGTCGCCTGACCACACTAAGTAATTCAGGCAGTCTGCCATCCCTGTAAGGATTCAGGAGTTTGAGCTTTTCTAAATCGCTTGACAAATTCTTGATCGCAAATTCAACCACAGATGGGGGAGAATCCTGATGGATCTTCAATACTGAACCCATAGCCTCGGACTCGGAGTGGGCGCCCATAAGGTCCCATATAACGTCACCACCGATGTCTCTTAAGGCCCTGTATTGAGCGTAAACATATTTGTTAGGGTTTTCTAGGACTTCGGCAAATGTAAAACCGGCGTTTCTCAT
>JBGSUA010000185.1:0-4002 GCA_041753575.1 Desulfatiglandaceae bacterium | reverse complement strand
TTGAAACTTCCTTCCCATCGGCAAGAGACATGAAAAGCTCAGATGTGCGGACTATTCCAACTATATTTTCGGCGTCATCGTCATAGACCGGGAAGCGGCTGTGTTCCCATCTCAGGGGCGTCTTGGAGGCCTTCTCAAGGGAGAGTCCAGCATTGAGGGAAAAGACGACTGTTCGAGGGGTCATCACGTCTTGGGCGCTCTTAAGGTCAAGGGAGAGAATGTTTCCTATGGCCCTTTCCTGATATGAGCTTATGCCTCCTGTCCTTAGGCCGAGCTGAGCCATAAGCCTTATCTCCTGGCTTGTGACTATCTCCTCTGTTTTTCCTCCCGCGACAAATCCGGTGACTATCCCAATTGCCCGCGCAAATGGCGTCATAATCCACGTCAGGACCCTCATAGGCTGAGCTACAAGAGGGGTCAGTCTCCTCGAATAGACGACACCTACGGTCTTGGGCAAGATCTCCGAGAAGATGAGAATAACTATTGTAAATAGAACGGAGAAATATACGAGCCCCCTATGGCCGAAGAGAATCCCGGCCGCAGATCCGGCTATGGCGGCGCCTGCCGTATTGGCGACAGTATTGAGGGCAAGGATAGCGGCAATGGGTCTGTCCACGTTGGAACGAAGTTCCTTGAAGATCCTGCCGCTAGCCTTGCCTGACTGTATGAGGGTCTCTATATGCCTCGATGGAACAGCATAAAGGACCGCCTCGAAAAGCGAACAGCATGCTGAGATCAGGACGGCCAAAACAACTGTGACGACAAGTTCAACCATGGTTAACTAGGCCTCTTAAGGTGCCCCGAAAATGACTGAATTTCCAAAGGGCGATTGATATTTATGAAGGATTTGAAGTCACAATCAAATGGCTCTATCTCATGGGCCTCAAGATATCTCACTTTCACGGAGCTGAATAGCTGTATGATCTGATACGAGCCCGATGAAATAATTTCCTTTATGGGTCCCAGGCAGTTGGACATGTATAGAGAATGCAGCGGTTCTAACTTCCAGCCCACCCTCGGAACAACCGCGTCGAAGTCTCCGCGCAGCGAAAGCATGTGGCGTATCAAATCCGGCTTGAGAAATGGCATGTCGCAGGCTGTCACAAATCCCCAGGAAGTTGTCATGGCCGAGAGGCCTGTATATATGCCGCCCAGTGGCCCCAGTCCCTTTATAATATCCTCCTGCAGCGGAAGGCCCAAATAGCGATATTCCGAGGGGCTGTTGGTTATGATGATAGTTTTCTCAAACAGAGCCTGGAGTACCGCGAGAACTCTCTCAATGAGAGGCGCTCCGTCAAAATCCGCCAGGGCCTTATTACTGCCGAAACGGCTGCTTTTGCCCCCTGCCAGGATTATCCCTGTAACATCCGGGGGCCTGATCTCATCCTTCATAAATTGCTTGAGCCGCGTTCAATCTCTCTGGCAGATTTCTACAAGAACGCCGTTTGTTTCCTTGGGATGTATGAAGGCGATCCTTGCTCCGCCCGCCCCCATCCTGGGCTTTTCGTCTATGAGACGAACGCCCTTTGCCTTCAGCTCAGCCAAAGCTTCCTCGATGTTTTCCACCCTGAAGGCAAGGTGCTGAATGCCCTCTCCCTTGGCGGCTATGAACTTTGCTATCGGGCCGTCCTCCTGGGTTGATTCAAGGAGTTCCAACTCGCTGTCGGTTATGGGAATAAATGCGACCTTCACCTTCTGATCCGTAACGGTTTCTACCTCATGGACCTTAAGGCCTAGTGCCTCTGTATAAAACTTTCCTGCCTTATCAAGACTCTTTACCGCTATCCCTATGTGATCAATGTGTTTTACCTTCATGAACAATCCCCCGCCCCCGTGATCAAATGGATTTGTCTCCTCTTAGCCGCCAAAAAGAAATTGCCATGGGCAGCCATTGCTGGTAATATCCCCTCCGGCCATGAGGCTTGAATAATAACACAGAGGGCCGAAAGAGCCAAAGGTTTTGTCTATGAAGGACTCAACGTTCAGGACAGCTCAAAGAAATACTCGCGAGGCAGCGAGCTTTCAGGACCTGGAGGCAACGGAGCTTTATTGCCCGAACTGCCGAAGGGCCGTGCCGGTAAGAAAGTTTCTCCTGCTGGTCCTGCCGGAAGGAGATAAATATGAGTACAGATGCGGGACTTGCGGCGCGATCGTGGGAGATAAGACCGAGAGGGCGGGCCGGTTCCAGGCCTGATCTATAGCCTCTCGAAAAAAGGGGGAGTAAGTGCATAAACGTTTTGATGATTCCTTACGAATTTCTATAAGAGCTCTAATCTTATCTGCGTTTGCTTATGTTCTACTGCTTGTCGCCCTGCCGGGGGCATGGGCCGCGGCTGAAGGAGAAAAGGGTAAGTCCGTAATCGCGGTGCTTCCTTTCAGCATAAATGCCGACAAGGACCTTGGGTTTTTGAGAGAGGGGATCATGGACATGCTCATGACCCGCCTCTATTGGAAGGATAGGGTGAGCGTAGTTGAAAAACAGAGGGTAAAGGATGCGGTCAAAGACATCCCCGGCCCTTTTGACCTTGCAAAGTCGGGCGATATCGGGAAGCGCCTGGGGGCCGACTATGTGCTCTTCGGGAGTCTTACCATCTTCGGGGAAAGTGTCAGTATGGATGCCACCATGGCCGCTATCACGAAATCCGATCCTCCTGTGACGGTTTTCGTCCAGACCAAGGGCATGGAAAGCGTGATCCCCGAAATAAACACATTTGCCCAGAAGGTAAACAGCACCATCTTCGGCCGGCCCCTGGATGAACCCGCGGCCCCGAGCAGGTCGGTCCAGGCAGGAAGAGGCGCGGACCGAGGAGGGGGCTTGAATCCCAACTTTACGGTATATGACCAGGATCCTGACAAGGTATCTTTTTGGAAGAGCAGGTCATTCAACAAAGAGATCATGGGATTGGATATCGGGGATGTGGACGGGGACAAACGAAATGAACTGGTGATTATCGAGGAAACCGCGATATCCGTCTATGCATTTCGAGAAGGCACACTGACGCGCCTTGCCACCTATGAGTCGGAGGACCGAAACCGTTTCATCTGGGTGGACGTGGCCGATATAAATGGAAACGGAAGGGCCGAGATATTCGCCTCCAAGGCGAGCGAAACATCCATGTCTTCCGTCGTACTGGAGATGGAGGGAGGCAAGCTAAAGCCCCTGGTAAAGAACTCCGAGTGGTTCTACAGGGCCCTGACATGGCCTTCACTGGGGCAGATCCTTGTGGGGCAGGAGAGGATGTCAGGCAACCACACTGGGAGCGTGGGGCTCGCCGATGAATATTTTGTGAGGGGCATCTTCCGGCTTCGCTGGAACGGCAGGGATTATGTAAGGGAAGGTCCTCCCCTTCTGGATATCAAGGGTGTGCATCTGTTCAACTTCACCGTGGGGATACTGGGGAAGGAAAGCGCTCCTCTTATCGCCACCATTACCTGGTATGAGAAGATCAGGCTTCTTACCATGGCCGGGCAGGAGATCTTCAAGACGACCGACTATTACGGAGGCACCCTCAATTATATCAAGACCGCTGAGAACGTAAAGACCGAGACCCTGAGGGGGGATCTGTTCTACATCCCTTCCCGCATCCTCATCACCGATGTGGACAAGGATGGAAGCAACGAGATCATCGTCAATCAGAACAGATCAAGCACCCTCGGAATGTCCGAGCGCTTCAAGAGCTTCAGCGACGGGAAGATTACGGCCCTTTCCTGGGACGGGATTTCGCTCAACGCCATCTGGGAGTCCCGCAAACTCACGGGCTGCCTCTCTGGTTTCCAGATCAAGGACCTGGACAATGACGGCCTGGAGGATCTGGTGGTTTCCCTGGTGCAGGACCGGGGGGCCTCACTTATCAGCAAGGCCCGGAGCGCCATCGTGAGCTACCGTTTAGACCAGAAGAAAGAAAAAGAAAAGGGAAATGTTAAATAACTGTTGACATTGTTTAAGAGATTTGTTAAAAGCCTCTACGAATCAGGTTTCTATTTGATTTTGGCTGTGATTTC
>JBGSUA010000184.1:0-2262 GCA_041753575.1 Desulfatiglandaceae bacterium | reverse complement strand
CTGAAATCCTGCTTTCATCGCATACCTGTTGCGGACAATCTAAAAAGCATGCAATCTGAAGTGCAAGTAAAAGCAGGAGGAAATCATGTCTCCTGTGAATCAATTGTCAATAATTGGAGCGCAACGAAGAGGAGGAATGATAATGACAAATCATGCTATGTCACGTCGAAATTTTATGTCACTTACAGCCATGACAGCCCTTGCCATGGCGCTTGACTGGACCAAGATCAAGATCCTTGCAGCAAGTATGGGGCCGAAAAAAGATTATCCCGTGGTGATCATAGGCGCCGGGCTCGGCGGGCTTTGCTGCGCCGCTTATCTTGCCCGGCAAGGCATTCCGGTAACCGTGGTCGAGCAGCACAGCATCCCCGGCGGCTACGCCACAGCCTTTGACCGGGCTGGAGGCAGCTTCACCTTCGAGGTGTCTCTGCACGGAACAACCATTAATAACAACGGGACGGCAAGGATTCTAGCAAATGTGGGGGTGCTCGATAAACTGCAACTCGTCCGGCTCCCCGAAATTTACCGGCTCAAAGCTCCCGGCCTCGACATTTCAGTTCCTCAGCAGGACCCGGAAGCTTATATCTCCATGCTCTCCAAACACTTCCCTGACGAAGAAAAGGGCATCCGCTCCTTTGTGAACGAGATGGTAGGCGTATCAGAGGAGGTTGAGAGGCTTCACGAAAAGAAGGGGAAATTCTTAAAGCTCCTCTTTCCTCTTCAGTACAGCAAGATGTGGGGAATAAGGAACAAGACCCTCGCGGATTTCTTAAACGATCATGTGAAAAGCCCTCAAGTTCAAAACGTGCTTTCATCCCTCTGGGGATATTATGGTCTCCCACCATCCAAGCTCTCCGCATTCTATTACGCCGTTGCAACAGGAGGCTATTTAAGGCGTGGTTCCTTTTACATCAAGGAACGCTCGCAGAACCTGAGCGATGCGCTGGCAGAAGCGGTTGAACAGGGAGGAGGAAAGATCCTGTACGAAACCGAAGTGGCAAAGATCCTTTTGAAAGACGGCGCAGTAAGCGGTGTTTCCCTTACAAACGGAAAGGGCCTGCCGGCCCGCGCCGTAGTGAGCAATGCAAGCGCACTGACCACTTTCAAGCAGATGTTGTCCAAAGAGGACGTACCTTCCGACTATCTAAAGAAGCTCGAAGGCTTCAGGCCAAGTATCTCCTCATTCATTGTCTGGCTCGGTTTGAACCGTGAGTTGCGGAACACCGTCAAGGGATGCGGAATTCATGTCTCATCAGGCAGAGGTCCGGAGGCGGACTACCTGTCATGTGTGAAGGGCGAGGTGGAAAATGGATCTTTCAGCGTAAGCATTTACGACAACATATATGAAGGCTACTCCAGACCGGGAACATCCAGCCTGATGCTCCTTTTCCTCTGCGGTTATGACCCGTGGCGGAGGTTCGAAGAGGACTACAAGCAAGGAAAAAAGGAAGAATATGAGAAGGAGAAAACAAGATGGTCCGATATCCTTATCCATCGAGCTGAAAAGGAGGTCATCCCGGGGCTTGCCTCAATGATTGAAGTCAAGGAGGCGGCAACTCCTCTAACAAACTGGCGATTCACCCGTAACCCGGAAGGCGCAATCTACGGATTCGAGCAGTCAATGGACAACGCTTTCATGAAACGCCTGGAAAATAGAACTCCTGTGAAAGGGCTTTACCTTGCAAGTGCCTGGGGAAACCCGGGGGGCGGATTCGGGGCCGTACTCAGATCAGGGGAACTGGCGTTTGAGCATATCATGGAAGACTGGACCTGAACAGAAAGGTTTGATTTATCCGTCATGATCCGGATAATGGAAAGACTTCATGGAATTTCGTTTCGACATAAAAAGGGTGATAACATCCTTAGCCCTCACGGCGGTGTTCAACACGGTCATCGCCCTGTTCCTAACATTCCTCAGCTTCGGACGAGGGTTTCCGGTCAACTTTGCCTTCTCGCAGGCCATCGGACTTTGCATGTGCGCCTCCATTCTGGGGGGACATGTTTTTTTGAGACGCCCTTCGGTTCTTGGGCATCTCATCATGCTCCTAATCAGCATGCCCCTGGGGGCGGCGGCAGGGGCCCTCATCGGATCCATGATTGCAGGCATCCCCCTCTCGGAGACCCTCAGCGGAAGGCCGGCCCTTTTCATTCAGATGCTCTTCATCGGCATTGTCTTCGGAACCATGATCACCTACTTCTTCTTTTCACGGGAAAAGATATCTCAAACGGAGGCATTGCTGCGCGAAGAGCAGATCAAGAGCC
>JBGSUA010000183.1:0-54572 GCA_041753575.1 Desulfatiglandaceae bacterium | reverse complement strand
GGGATTATCATATAGTTGAGAAGGTCCTGGCGCGCCTTGATGTGCTTCCAAGGCAGGTCTTGATTGAGGTGACGATAGCTGAGATAACCCTTGATGAATCAACTCGTTTGGGGGTTGAATGGGAGTTCGGGAAGAGTACCGGCAACATCGACACCAACTTCGCGGCCTCCATAGGGATCGCGGGTCTAAAGTATTCACTTGGTGTGACCGACCAATGGTATATGGCCTTGAACGCGCTGGCTCTTAAAAACAAGGTCAATATCCTTTCATCCCCAAGCGTGCTGGCATCGGACAACAAGGAGGCGCGGATAGACATCACAACCGAGATCCCGGTCGCAAGCTCCGAATATCTTTACAGTCAGACCACTGAACCGGTATCCCAGACAAGCATCCAGTACAGGGACACAGGTGTTATACTCTCGGTAACGCCCCATATAAATGAGCGTGGGCTTGTCACCATGGAGCTGGCCCAGGAGGTGAGCGAAAAGGCCGATAACGTGCTGGTGGGGGGAAAGGAATATCCATCCTTCTTCAAAAGGGCCGTGGAGACAAGCCTCACCGTCCAGCACGGCCAGACCATAGTGATAGGAGGTCTTATCAAGGAGACAACCTCCAAGGGGAGCTCGGGCCTCCCATGGCTTAACAACATACCCATAATCAGGTATCTTTTCGGCACTGAAAGGGATTCCATATCCAAGACGGAACTCATCATCCTAATCACTCCCCACGTGATCACCAACCTGGAGGATGTTGATTCCGTAACCGATGAGTTCAAGAGCAAAGTGAAATCTGTCATTGGAACCTATTTGAAATAGTGGCAGTTTCTTACACAGGGTTATTGGTATAACAAATGACATCCAGCCTAAAGGCGCCGGCCAGGAGTTCAAGTGCCCGTGCGGGGCCCCTTATCTCTATTATACGTTTTGCCCTCCCTCCTATCATCTCCTTTTTCGCCTTGATTTACCCCCTCTTTGCCCTTGCATCAGATGTTGCCGTAATTGTTTCTGGTTCTGTTCGGCCCTATTTAGAGGCGGTTGACGGACTTACAGGTATTTTATCGGCAAAAGATGTGAAGACGGAGGTCTTTGACCTGGAAAGATATAAAGGGGGATTAAAGAAAAAGCTCTCAGAAGCAGTAAGCGACAGCAAGTGGCATCTCCGTGTCGCAGTAGGACCGAATGCGGCTATTTTCTTGGAGGAAGAACTCGCCGAAAACAGCACTCCCATTCTATACACCATGATTCTAAATCCGGCTCGCGTGATTAGGGAAGAAGCTTTTAACTGCGGAGTTTCGCTGGACATTCCGGTGGAGATCCAGCTTGATCTTATCTCTCGGGCGTTGCCGGGAATAGGAAGTCTTGGCCTCCTCTATGATCCGGTCCACAACAACTACTTTCTCGAGAAAGGAATAAAACGGGCCGAGGAACTTGGGATGCGCGTTCATCCCATTAAGGTCTCAGCAAAGAACGATATTCCTTCGGCCCTCGCGGCGAGTCTTGATAAGATAGACGCAATCTGGATGATACCGGATCGAACTGTAATATCTGAAAGTATAATAGGGTATGTTATAAAAGAAGCACTGCTCAGGAAAAAGCCCACAATAGGATTCAACAAGTTTTTTTATGAAAGCGGTGCAGCCGCTGCCTTTGTTTTTGACTATAAGGAGATAGGAGCGCAGACGGGGGAAATTCTTCTCGCTGTGATTGGGGGAACGGCCTGCGACAAACCTGTTCCGAGGTTCAGACTTTGGCTCAACCCGAGAACAGTTAAGGTAATTGATTTGGAGCATCCTGCTGACCTTCCTGGTGGCGTGGAGTGGGGGCCGTGAAAACCCTGGGAATAAGATCAAGACTTCTAGCTTCGGTGTTTATGCTGATAGCCGCCACAACCTTCGCCCTGGGTTATATGGGCATAAGGGTTGCGCGCGAGTTTGTCCAAAGCCGTTTTGAAAACCGTATCTTTTTTCTGGCGCGCCACCTGGCCGTTAACTCCGAGTTGGGGATACTCTTGGGTGACACTGCGATGCTCAAGAGGCTCGCTGGGAATCTGCTCTTGGAAAAGGACGTGATGGGGGCCGCCATATTCGATGGGAAAGGGCTTGAGCTCGCCAGGGCATACAGAAACGCTGAGCGAGAATATCAGAGAGTTGAGGCGCCTGTTGTTCTGAAAGAAGAGCAAGACGAAAGTCGAGCCTTCAGAGAGGAACCGGAAAGCAATGAAGCGGGGAGAGTTCTAGGAAAGGTTTCTGTCAGTTACGACACAACTGGAATTGATGAAGTGCTTAATAATATGAAGATCAGGTTCGTATTGCTCTCATCCGGAATAGCGGCCATTGCCGGTCTGGTTTTCTATTTTTTATCGCGCTCTCTTGTGTCTCCGGTAAGTGAACTGGCGTTGGTAGCAAAAATGGTTGCCCGGGGAGATGAATCGGTGAGGGCAAGTGTAGGAAGTCTTCCTGAAACAAATGAGCTTGCAAAGGCGTTTAACACGATGCTTGACGCCTTAAGGCAGAACAGGATTGAACTTGAAGAGGCTAACAGGGAGATAATACGTAAAAGCACCCTTGCCGAGGTCGGCAAGTTCTCCATGATGGTGGCCCATGAGGTAAAAAACCCCCTGAGCATAATCAAGACATCATTCGATATGCTGAAGGGAAACGCCGGGCTTTCTTCCGAGGATACAATGGTTTATTACATAGAGGATGAAATCAGGAGGCTCAACAAACTGATAGAAGATTTTCTGGCCTTTGCTAGGCCCAGCAATCCGTTCTTCAGGGAGGTGGACCTCAATGCCATGTTGAAAGATCTTCTGGAAAGGTTTGAATTCAGCAGCATTAAAGGCGCAACAAAGGTAACAAACAAAATACCGGCTGAACCGTGCATTGCCGATGCGGATCCGGATCTTCTTAAAAGGGCAATAGACAACATACTTAAGAATGCAGTTGAAGCCGGCCCCAGAGGTGGTAAAGTCGCTGTCTCCGCCTCATGTGGAAACGGCCGGTGGGTAGCGGTAATTGAGGATGAGGGGGAGGGAATAAGAGAGGAGGACATGCCCAGGCTGTTTGAGCCATTTTTTACCACACGATCAAAAGGGACAGGTCTGGGATTGGCTTATGCCCTTCAGGTGCTGAAGGCGCATTGCGGTGTAATCAAGGCGGGCAATAGGCCTTCGGCAGGGGCTATTTTCCGCGTGGAGGTGCCTCTCCGGCCCAGAGAGCATGCTTCTGCGACGGCCGCCGATGAAAGAGGAGTGATTTAGGGGAATCTATCGTGGCAGGTATCCTTATAGTTGATGATGAAGAGCGAATGAGACACCTGTTGTCCATAATGCTCTCAAGGAGGGGTTACCGGGTGAATCAGGCCGGGGACGGAGTTGAAGCATTGGAGATGCTCCAGACGGCGCCCTATGATGTTGTAATAACGGATATCAAGATGCCCAGGATGGACGGAATTCAGCTCCTAAATCGAATTACGGAACTTCAAATGCCCTGCCCGGTTGTCTTTATCACAGCCTTTGCGACCGTTGATTCTGCGGTGGAGGCGATGAGGCAGGGGGCAGCCGATTACATCAGCAAACCCTTTGAAGAGGACAGAATCATCCTCACAGTGGAGCGCACACTCAGGTTCTCTCGGATAATAAATGAAAATAGGGAACTGCGCAGGGAGCTCCAGCAGGTCACCGCTACGGATGAGATAGTTTTTGTCTCAAGAGAAATGGCGTCCGTCATGGACCTTGCGGCAAAGGTCGCGGAGAGGGATTCGGTTGTTCTTCTTACAGGTGAATCAGGGACCGGGAAAGAACTGATTGCACGATACATCCATCGAATAAGTCCAAGGAGGAGCGGCAGGTTCGTGCCGGTAAACTGTGCCGCCATATCGCCTACTCTTGTGGAATCAGAGCTTTTCGGCTATGAGAAAGGCGCCTTTACCGGCGCAGACAAAAGGACCATGGGGAAATTTGAATACGCATCAGGGGGCACGCTATTCCTGGATGAAATAGGAGACCTGCCAATGGAGGCGCAGGCCAAACTCCTGAGAGCCCTTCAGGAAAAGAAGATTCAAAGGGTTGGCGGTAATCAGGAGATACCGATTGACGTAAGGACAGTCTGTGCCACGAACCAGGACCTGGTCGCCATGGTTGAGAGGGGTGTTTTTCGCAGGGATCTCTTCTTCAGGATAAATGTGTTTCCCATGCGATCGCCTCCCTTGAGGGAACGAATGGACGATGCCCTTCCCCTTGCAAGGCATTTTTTGAGGCGCATGTCCGGTGGATTAGCCATCAAACTTACACAAGGGGCGGAACGTGCGCTCATGGATTATAACTGGCCCGGCAATGTCAGGGAACTCGCAAACGCAATCGAAAGGGCGGTTATTCTCGCGGCCGGCAAGTCGGTCATAACCGGGCAGGATCTTGCGTTTATCAAAAACACCCTAAGAGCGCCGGCAGAATCGGCGGCCTTCAGGATACCTCCCGAAGGCGTTGCCTTGGAAGAGCTGGAAAAGGATCTTGTAAAGCAGGCCCTGGCAGTAGCGAACTACAATCAGTCGGGGGCGGCCAAACTCCTTGGGCTTACCCGTGCCAAGTTCAGGGTTCTTATGAAACAGGCCATGAAATGAGGATATTGCCTTAATGGAGCATATCCGATATTCCATATTCTACAGGTTGCTATGCCTGCTGATGGCGCTTAATTTCATCATTGCGAAAAGCAGCTTCGCGGATGATGAGCCTCCACAGCCAACCCAGGATGATACGATGCTGATGTTCGTGGGGGAGGATCTGACGGTGCTTTCCATCGCATCCAGGAGGGAGGAGAGCGCATGGCAGGCCCCTGCCGTGGCAAAGGTCATCACGAGGCGGGAGCTTAAGGAACAAGGCCTTGAAACTCTCAGCCAGGCCCTTTCCACTACGCCCGGCTTTCATATAGCTCAAAAGGAGTGGGGAAGCCTCCCTTATCTGCGTGGAGTGCCCAATTCCGTCTTGTTCCTCTATGACACGATTCCCCTCGGATCAGACACGACGAAATCTCTTCATTTCCTTGATCATGATCTCTCGCTTGCGCCTGTCAAGAGGATCGAGATAGTGCGGGGCCCAGGTTCTGTCCTCTGGGGCCCGGACGCCTTTGCGGGAATTGTAAACATTGTGCCCATGTCCGGCAAGGATCTGCAAGGGGTGGAGACGGGCATTCTCTATGGGGCTCCAGGTGACCAGAAGGGTTTGTTCGCCAATCTGGGACATGACGGCGGACACTGGGACGGTTTTCTCTCCGTAAGCGGAAGGAGAGGCTCCGAGGATAGGCGGAAACTGAACACCGTCAGCTTCTGGGGAGACGGATTGACCCCGGTGGCCCCCAAGGATCGCCTGGGCATTGCCGAACCGGATGAGTCCCGCTATGCTGAGGCCTCTGGTCGCGTTTCCTTGCGGGACTGGGTGACTGTCTCAGGAAGGATATCGGACTACAGGAAACCCTACAGCATCTCGGCCTACAATTCCCCCGAGATCTGGCAGGAGAGCCGAAGCGCTCCTACCGGTCAGCTCAAGCTTGAAGCCAAGAAGGACCTGGATCACCGCTCCGCTTTGCGTTTTACGGGAAGCTATACATCCATCAATCCGGAGTTTGAGATCATTGATCGCACGCTTCAGCAGAAGGAAACCACAACCTACGGGGAACTTATCTACGACAGGTCCCTTCTATCGGGCAGGGGCCTTTTTACGGGCGGTATCTCTTACCGCGACAAGAACGTCAAGGGCGCGCCGGTATGGGATGCCTATTTCCCTGAATTCCTGAGCGCTGACAATACATTCTTCCTCCCCCAGGTCACTCAGACCGATTACAGCACAAGGTTGTGGTCTGTGTTCGGCCAGTATTCCCATAAAGTCGGTGATTTTGACCTGCTGTTGGGACTCCGAAGGGATGAACACCGGGATTACAAGGATCATTTGAGTTATAACCTCGGTGTGGTCTGGTCCCCCTCTTCTAAATGGATTGCAAAGGCGCTCTATGGTTCATCCTACAGGACGCCTTTTGCCCGACAGCTTATTAGTGAATCCGATCCGGATCTGGAGAAGATGGAAAGCTTTTGCGCCCAGGTGTCATGGAAGCCTTCTCGGGTCATGGAGTTAGGCGTGGTAGGTTTCACCCAGAAACTCAAGAACCACATAATGGAGGATCCTTATGCCGGCCTTTCAGAGGCAAATAGCCAGCGAATAAACGGGGTGGAACTGGAAGGGCGAATAAATCTTTTCAAGGACCTGGAGCTTTCGGCCAATTTTACCATACTTGATAATTCAGGGCCTGATGAAACTTACAAATACAACGATTTCACATTTATCAGGCCCGACGGTACGATCGAAAGACATTTCGTTGACCTGAATTACCCCTATGATGTTGGGCCCAAAAGGTTATTCAATCTCATGGCCAAGTGGAGACCTCTGGAGCATCTGACGACCTCGGCGCGGCTTAGTTATTCTTCCTCCAGGCTCCTTGTCTATCCAAGGGGAGAGAACCTTGAGGCATATCCTTCAAGCGGTGGTGTCTGGCTTCTGGACCTGAGTGCAACACTTACGGATGCCCTGATGCCAGGCCTTGATTTTTCAGTGTCGGTCAAAAATGTGGCCGATAAACATTATGAGACCCCAGGCACCTATGACTTCCTGAATGGATATCCCGCTTCAATCGAGTTCACGGTAGTGAAGAGATGGTAAGATGATGACTGAGGAGGCCGGTAGAAATTTGAACCCAGGTATCTCTGTGGTTGTCCCTGTCTATAACAGCGCCGCGCATCTGAGGGAATTGGCAGAGAGGCTTGGCCCGGTCATTGCCAAGCTCTCTCCAAAATATGAGCTGATACTGGTCAACGACGGCAGCAGGGACGAGAGCTGGAAGGTCATTTCCGGGCTTGTGCAGGAATTTTCCTGGATAAGAGGTATAGACCTCATGCGCAACTATGGCCAGCATAACAGCCTACTTGTCGGTATAAGGGCGGCGGAGCATGACTTAACAGTGACCATGGATGATGATCTCCAGCATCCTCCTGAAGAGATGCCAAAACTCATCGCTAAGCTGAGGGAAGGTTTTAATGTCGTCTATGGTGATCCCGAAAAAGGGGGAAGCGGGCTTTGGCGTTCCCTCGCTTCCCGGCTGACCCGAATGGTTCTGCAGAAGGCCATGGGAGCTGAGACTGCGAAGAGGGCGAGCGCTTTCAGGGCCTTTCGAACTTCCCTGAGATCGGCATTTGCTGACTATGCCAGCCCCTTTGTGTCCATTGATGTCCTTCTGAGCTGGGGCACAGACCGCTTCGGCGCTGTCCCGGTGCGCCACGATCCCAGGAAGTTCGGAAGATCCAATTATACCCTTGCCGCGCTGGTTTCCCATGCGGTCAACATGATGACGGGATTCAGCATCTGGCCTCTGCGGTTTGCGAGCCTTGTAGGTTTTGCCTTTACACTCTTCGGACTGGGGGTTCTGGGCTATGTACTGATACGATATATAGCCTCCGGGGGGAGCGTCCCCGGCTTTCCCTTTCTTGCCTCTATCATAGCCGTCTTTTCCGGTGCGCAGCTTTTTGCCCTCGGCATAATCGGCGAATACCTGGCCCGCCTGCACTTCAGGAGCATGGGCCGCCCCTACGCGTCCGTAAGAACAAGGGCAGGGTTTCCTAAAGCGTCTTCTGAGTAGGGCAGATGGAAGAGATGGAAAAAATCGTAAGGCTTTCCGTCATTGACCAGGAGCGATTCGGCGAAAGGACCGCAAGGGCAGACGAGGTAAAGAAGAATTTACTCCCGGTAATCCTTGACTTTTGTCTGAAGGAAAAGGTCGCACTCCTCATTGCGAGATGTGATGCCAGTGAACTGGATGCCGCCCAAACCATGGAGACCGAGGGTTTCCTTTTCATGGATACACAGATCTACTACGTGAGGGATCTAGCTAAGGAGAGCATCTCTTGTGATTCCGAGCAGTTAAAGATCAGGCCGGTGCTGCAGAAGGAAACAACAAAGGTGATGGAGATAGCCTCCGAGTCCTTTAAGGGCTACATGGGACACTACCATTCGGACCCGAGGCTAGATAAAACTAAATGCGATGAGACTTATGTTTCCTGGGCCGAGCGGTCATGCCTTTCAAGGGAAGCAGCCGACGAAGTGCTTGTCGCGGAAAAAAATGAGGATCTGGTGGGCTTTGCTACTTTGAGGATGAACAGCCCATCGGAGGGAGAAGGGGTGCTCTTCGCCGTTTCTCCCAGGGCCCAGAAGGCTGGAGTTTATGGCTGTCTGATTTCTGCGGGCATTGAATGGTGCAGAATGAGAGGTGTATCTAGTATGATAGTATCCACTCAGATTACCAACTTTGCCGTGCAGAAGGTATGGATACGACAGGGTTTTGAGCCCTTCAAGGCCCTCTATACCTTTCATAAATGGTTTAATTGAAGGGCGGGTCATGAACAATGGAAAAACTCCATGCGTCGCATGTGGAGGGGAACTCAGACTTTTTGGTGAGAGGGAAGGATATTCCTACCATGTTTGCGAGCGCTGCGGCACCTTGCAGCTTGTTCCAATGCCGGATGAAAACGAACTGGCACTGCTGTATGAAAATAACTATTCCCGGGCCTCTCATTATGAGCAGGATCCGATAACATGCACGCGTGCCGCGAGACCCTATTACGAGAGCATCAGGGATATCCTCATAGAGTATCGGATCTCAGGGCCTGTTCTTGACTGCGGCTCGGGATGGGGGGGGCTGTGCCGCCTGCTCATTGAAAGCGGATTTGACTGCCGTGGTGTCGAGCCTTCAGCCAGGATGGCGGATTACTGCCTGAGCCAAAGCCTTCCTGTCTTGCATGGGGGACTGGAGCGATTGGATGGGACGCGTTTCTCGGCGATAGTCCTTTGCACGGTCTTCGAGCACCTCACGTCTCATCTTCTATGGCTTGAAAAGGCCCGCTCCCTTATTTCGCCAGGGGGATTTTTGATCACCCTTCAGCCCACGGCCCGCTTTGCCTGCGCAATGGGGCGGATCGCCAGACTGGGAAAGCAGGACGCCTCTTTGCCACGTCTTCACCAGGTCTTTTGCCCTCCCTGGCA
Organism: Desulfatiglandaceae bacterium; assembly: GCA_041753575.1. Classification (GTDB taxonomy): domain Bacteria; phylum Desulfobacterota; class DSM-4660; order Desulfatiglandales; family Desulfatiglandaceae; genus CG2-30-51-40. The sequence continues at coordinate 45,497 of JBGSUA010000183.1, read as the reverse complement.
CACTGCTTTTTTTTCTCTTCAAGGCATGAAGAAACTTACAGGCATAGCGGGATTCGAGGCTATCGAGGTGCGGCCAGCACCGCAGGGAAGGTCCGGCGGAGCGGTCGGGATGATGCAATGGATGCTTGAGAAAATAAATAATTTGGGATGGCTTATATCAGGCATACGCTGGCCCCTGATTATAGCCCATACCTTCATTCTTAGAAGGACTGATCGCTGAATGTATCTTCTCAATAAATCGGGGCGACTGTTTTCGCCGCGATATTTCTGGATTCCAGCTTTCGATGGAATGACAAATAGTTGGCCTGTTCCGTCTTTCCGGCGAAGCCTGTCCCGGACCCCGATCCGGGAGCCGGAATCCAGTGGTTTTACCCAGAATTATTGAGATGTTAGATTTTAGTTCAGTTCGACGAACCTTTGCCTGGTTACGCAGTTCAGGCATTACATCGGCAGCGCTCAGTAGCCTGTTCATCGTTGCAATAGGGGTCATCTGGGCTTCGAATGCCCCCACCCCGGCCGAGGCCGCGATCTTTTTCATCGGGCTTCTGCTGATCATCTATCTGCCGGGGCGTTTCGTTGTTGCCGTCTTATCTCTCAAAGGCGGACCCGGTGAACCTCTGCTCCTGTCTCTGCTGGCAGGCATGGTTTCATCATCGGCGATCTATGGGTTGCTTGCCGCCTTTGGCCAGAGAAAATGGTCATTTTCCTTTCTGGCTGTTTTGGCAATAGCCGGAGTTGCCGCGGTTTTCCGGACGCGCCGACTTAATGCCCCCAAGAACATATCCGCCTCACCACCGGGTCCCTGGTATTGGCCGGGATTCCTGGCCCTGTATCTTGCAGTCCTTCTGGTTCTTGTTTTCTCAGGCTACTTCAATGCCTTTGAGACCGCGCAGGACGGAGGCGCCCTTGTCGCCAACTTCCCGGACGACGGGCTCTTTCATGCCGGTATCGTCCATGAAGTTCTGAGAAGCGTCCCGCCGCATTCTACTCTCATATCTGGCTATGAACTCAACTATTCGTATTTCACAGACCTCCTGATTGCCCTCTTTCATGACCTTTTAGGCCTTGAGGTCATTTCCCTTGTTTATGTCCTTTTCCCCCTGTTTTTCTTCGGCCTTCTACTACTTTCCATCTATGTGGCAGGTTCCGTCATCAGCGGCTCAGCCATTGCCGGGCTACTGTGCTGTTTCCTGGTGCTCTTCGGCGGAGGCACGTTCAATGTAATACCCGGCGTTTTGTTTCTGGGATGGGAAGGGGGCAGGTGGGAACTCGCTTTCCACGCTTCAACCATGGTACCGTTATTCTTCATAAATCCCATGGTGCCGGGGCTTGCCGTCTTCTACGGCGCGCTGTTATGCCTTTACAGGGCCTTCAGGTCTTCTTCTCTTGGATGGTCTGTCATCGCGGGAATACTAACGGCGGCGCTCGTTCAGTACAAGATATTCGGGACGGCTGTAATTATTGCGGGACTCATTGGAACGGCCGCCCTTCACCTGATAAGACGGAGACAATTGCCTCCCCTTGCCCCTTTCCTGACAGTTATCGGTTTCTCCATTCCCTTTATATATTACCACGCCGTTATGAAGGCAGAGGTCACTCAGGTTGTAGCCCGCTTTCAACCCGCATTACCCCTTGACATCAGCCTTAACTATCTGGGATTAAAGGATCTGGCCGGCGTTATCAGGGATCAATTCAAAGGGTTAAGCCCCGGGATCGAGGAGGTTCTTTTGGCTGCGGTCCTTATTCCCTCCCACATCCTCGGCAGCCTGGGTATAAGGGTCCTCGCAATTGCTTCACTTATAAAGCCCGTATTTTCTTTAAGACCTAAAGACACCATGCAGACATTCCTTGGCTGTTCTTTTCTGGCCGGCCTTTTCCTGACCTATCTTGTGTCAATCACGCCAAGGGACTTCCCCGGCGCATACAACAACTCCGTCTGGTTCTATGCCTTCAGCCTGCATATAGCAACGATATCGGTTTCCCGGATTATACCGGTGTTTCTTTCCAGGGGGAGAGGGCGGCTCAGGTATCTCTTGCTTCTGGTTGCGCTGGTGGCCGGCCTTTTAAGCAGCGCACAGTTTATTTTCTGGTCTGACAAGAAAAAGACAGTGACCCGCGTATCTCCTTCGGTCGTGAAGGCGATAGACCATCTCAAGAAACAGACGTCTCCAGAAAGCCTTATCCTTCTTGATCCCTCAGGAGAAAAAGGTTCGGAGGACTCTGCCATCATAACAGGGCTTGCCGGAAGGCGGGTGATGCTGTCAGGCAGCCATCTGACTATTTACCAGGCGCCGGCTCGTGAGATCGAGGCGCGCAGGAAATTAATACGGGAGTTCTTCAGAGATCCATGCGGGAATGCATTGGTAATCAAAACACACGGTGTGGATTACGTGTGGCAAAGGATCGGATCATCCGGCGGAGACTGGGGCGAGCGTCTTAACTGCCCTGACTTCTCAATTGAAAAGGCTTTTGCCGGTAATGAGATATTTATCTACAAGGTTCTTCGTTGAAGATATGCCCCTCATGCGGGAGTCCCTTTGAAGGCCCGGTATGGCGATGCCCACGCTGCCTTTGGGAACCTGCGCAATTCTGCGGGATTCCCCTGTTGGGAATCGGGGATAATGCGGCACGTGACGGCTTTGTGCCGGAATACTTTCAGTCCCTTGAAGCGCTTGAATCGGATTATTTCTGGTTTACAGCGAGAAATAACCTGGTGCTTTGGGTCGCTTCCCGATATTTTCCCTTTGCCGGAGTTATCCTGGATCTGGGATGCGGAACAGGGCTTATGCTCACGGGGATGGAGCGGGTCTATCCAAGAGCATTTCTTTACGGGGCCGATCTCTATCCTGAGGCCCTGGTGCTTGCCTCAAGAAGGCTTGAACGGGCAATCCTCCTTCAGACGGACATAAGATCCCTGCCTTTTGAGCATGAATTTGATCTTATCGGAATCTTTGATGTGCTTGAGCACATAGAGGATGATGAGGCAGTCCTCGGGGGCATAAACCGTGCCCTGGTCCCGGGAGGTGGGCTTCTGATGACCGTGCCCCAGCATCCAAAGCTCTGGAGCCGCCAGGATGAGCACAGCCGACATGTCAGAAGATACATGGCGTCCGAACTTAGAGCCAAGCTCATTAAATGCGGCTTCAAGGTCGTTTTTGAGACTTCATTTGTGTCCATTCTTTTCCCTTTCATGGCTCTGTCGCGTCTCCTCAGGTCCCGGATGTCAAGACTTCATTTTTTTAAAGGGATAAAGGATGATCCCATGGCGGAGTTGAAAATGCCTCGGGGGTTAAACAGTTTTTTTAGGGAAGTGATGTCAATTGAGCTTTCGATCATAAAAAGCGGGGTCAGTCTTCCGTTTGGCGGCTCTCTCCTTCTGGCCGCCGTCAAGAATAGGGATTTGGTCGGGCCGGATGGCGGGCAAGCAAGGCGGGTGCCGGCTAAGCGCGATGCCCTGAAAGGGCACAACAAAAGATGGAAATCCTCCCTTTGCGACCTTTGGTAAAGAGGATGGGGGGATTTTAGGTATAAATGGATTTAGGAGACTTTTGAGGAGTAATTTGAAGTGACAAACATCAGGATTCCCTTTAACAAGCCTTGGATGACCGGGAAGGAACTCGATTATATTCGAGAGGCCAACGCCCTGGGCCAGCTCTCGGGAAACGGGGCCTTTACCGGCAGATGCCACCGCTGGCTTGAAAAGACGACCAATGCAAGGAAGGCCCTCCTCACTCACTCCTGCACAGGGGCGCTGGAGATGACTGCTCTGATCGCTGACATAAGGCCCGGTGACGAGATCATCATGCCCTCCTATACATTTGTTTCCACCGCCAACGCTTTTGCCCTGAGGGGCGGTGTGCCCATCTTTGTGGATATCCGATCCGACACCCTTAACATGGATGAGAACCTCATAGAAGAGGCCATAACAGGAGAGACTAAGGCCGTCGTGCCGGTTCACTATGCGGGCGTTGGGTGCGAGATGGACAGCATCATGGACATTGCCGGCCGCCGCGGGCTCTTGGTCATAGAGGACGCGGCCCAGGCACTCATGTCTTTTTACAAGGGAAGACCGCTGGGCTCCATCGGCCATTTAGGCGCGATAAGTTTCCACGAGACGAAAAACGTCATCTGCGGCGAGGGAGGAGTACTCCTTGTCAATTGCGATGAATTCATTGAACGCTCCGAGGTCATCTGGCAGAAGGGAACCGATAGAAACAGGTTTTACAGAGGAGAGGTGGACAAGTACACTTGGCAGGACCTGGGTTCATCCTTTCTTCCCAACGAGATCACGGCCGCCTTTCTTCTTGCCCAGCTTGAGCATGCCGGTGAGCTTGTGTCCGGAAGAAAGGCCTCTTGGGAAATGTATCATAGCCTGCTTGAGGGGCCTGAAAAGGAAGGCCTTCTGAGGAGGCCGGTCATCCCTGACCATTGCACCCACAACGCCCACATGTACTATGTGATCCTTCCGGAAGGCAGACTGAGGCCGCCGGTTATAAAATATCTCTCGGACCAGGGCGTAAACGCCGTTTTCCACTATGTTCCCCTTCACGGCTCGCCGGCAGGGAGAAAATATGGAAAGGCCCGCGGCGACCTTCCGGTCACCACGGCCATGTCGGGTAGGATCTTGAGACTTCCCCTCTGGGCGGGAATAAGCGAGGGAGAAATAAACGAGGTCTGCGATGCCTTAATATCGGCTCTCCGGCTCGCGATACACTATTGAGGCTTGTATTGGCCCTTAAACATTACCGGATCCATGTTTTCGGACTTCTTCACTGCCCGATATGCGTCTCCGTCCAGGACGGCCACGGCCACTTGTTTCCCTGCAACAAAAATCCGCACCATGGGTTTTGGATTGGTTTCAGGGGGTATGTTTACCTTAATGTACTCCCCTATCTTCTTGGCAAGATCCAGGGCTTCATCCAGGCTTGTCTCGGGCAGCACAACAGCCCAGCAGGACTTCTGATCCAGCTTCTCTATGGAGATGATCTTGGGCTTGAACTGGTCGATCAGGCTTGTGGAAAGAGCCTTCCAGTCAATAGCAAAGCCGGTCACAGGGCTCAGGATGATCCCGGAAAAGGCAAATGCCGTAAATAAAGTTAAAACCACTAAAAACCTTTTTCCTCTTTTCACTTGTTACTACCTCCTTTAAGCAAAAACGGTTCGTATTTTTATAGTCCAACCACGCCGGAGTAGCAAGTTCTTTCATCCGGCACTCATAGGAACTCTGGCAAGTTTCTTGCCAAGGGAGAAGGTCCCAGCTATAATTCCATATTCTTTAGGAACGGATTAATAGCAAATCAGAATCTACGGAGGAAATTAAATGAAAAAAAACCTTATTGGAACCGTCCTTGCCGCAGCCTCTTTGACGCTGTTTCTGGCGGGCTTATCTAACTCAGCTTTGGCGGGCGAAGAGAAAACCCTTGCTGTTGTCGGGGGGGAGAAGATAGATGAGAAATACCTGGAGCAAAAGATTCAGACCCTTCCAAGAATCGTTCAAAGCCGCTACGACAAGACTGCCTTAGGGCCTAAAGTGCTGGAGGACATCGTTGACTCGAAGGTATTCGCCCATGCGGCGCGTGAACTCAAGCTGGATGAAAGACCTCTTGTTCAGTTCAAGATCAAAGACGCCATAGACGGCATACTGGCAGTGGAGTATCAGACCTATCTACTTGAAAAAGCATTCCCGACTGAGGCTGAGGTTAAAAAGTACTATGACGACAACAAAGATAGGTTCAAGATACCTGAGGCTGTAAAGGTAAGACACATAGCCCTCAAGTCCGAAAAGGAGGCAAAAGAGGTCTTGTCCAAGCTGAAGAAGGGCGCCGATTTTGGGGAATTGGCCAAGGCCAGTTCTGTTTTTCAGACACAAAACAAGGACGGAGATCTGGGGTGGGTTGGAAAAGGCAGCCTCCTTCCCGAGTTGGAGGTAGTAGCCTTCACAATGAAGGACAAGCCAAATACCCTGAGCAAGGTGATTGAGGCAGCGGGTCAATTTCATGTTATAAAAGTGGAGGGATATAAGCCCGCGGAGCTCTTGCCTTTAGAGAAGGCCAGGGATCAGATCCTGCCCGTGCTTACCAGGGAAAAACAGAAAGGAGTGGTGGAAGCGGCCCGAAAGAATCTCAGAGAGAAGCTGGGGGTGAAGATCTTAGGGCAGGGTGAGACCCCTTCTGCTTCCCCCACGGAAAAGGGTAAGTGATGAGGAGATTTCACATCCCTTGGTGATGAGCAGATTGGCTAGTATTAGCCAAGTGTGGTCAAAATGGAACAACCTCTGCCCCTGGCGGGGTTTGAAGGAAGTTCCATTTTGGCCTTTTTTTTTCAGAACACCGGGCGACCCGGCAAGGGCCTGGATCTTGCAGCAAAAATCAAGCATGAGACGTATCTTCATCATATTGTTCGGGATGGTTGCCCTTTTGGGATGGGCTGCGGTCTATCCATGTGACGCCCAAACGGATTGGCCCACCCAAGAGCAGGCTCTTTTCCATCTGATCAACCAGGCCAGGCAGAACCCCCTCGAAACCGCAAAGGCCATGGGGCTGGATACTGAGAAGCTCTTAATGGATCTTCCTGAACTTAAGGATATTTTTCTTAACGGGCTGCCTCCTCTTGTCTATAACGAGAGGCTTCAAGGGGCCGCATCCGCTCACACTAACGACATGGTCTTCAGAGGGTATTACTCCCATATATCCAAGGACGGACGGACATTGGAGCAGAGGATTCTGGATGCCGGTTATCTAGCCTCCGCTAGCGGGGAGGCCCTGGGGATGTTGAGTTTTAACAACTACTTGCAGCCTTCTGCCGCCGTTGACGCGCTTTTCCGAAATATCTTCAAAGATGAGCTTAGATCCGAGAGGAAAGAAAAAAGAAACATTTTGTCCGCCGACCTTGAAGATGTGGGTATAGGGATGGCCTCCGGAGTCATTGTCCTTGGGGGATCGCGCCTGAATGTTTATCTCGCAACCTGCGACTTTGGGAAAAGCGGAATAGCTGTTCTCGAGGAGCAGTTTATGAATCTCATCAACGAGGCTAGGCGTGATCCGCTTGCCATGGCCGAATCCCTGGGCCTCAACCGCGAGAAAATCCTGTCTGATCTTCCTGAGTTCGCGGAGGTGCTTAAGGCCGGGCTTGCGCCGCTGGAGTTTAACCGTCAGTTGAAGAATGGCAGCGATGACTGGCTTGCCGGGGTCATGGAAAAAGGATTTGTTTTCTCCGGGACAGGCCGTGACCCTTCAGCTCAAGAGCGACTTGTGGCCCAGGGTTATCTTCCCCTCGCAGCGGCCGACTCAATAGGGATTACCCCGCTTGAGGAATCCGTGGCTTCAACAGAGGCAATAACAAACCTGTTCGTAGATTTTTTCATGGCCGAGCTTGATCCGGGCAGAACTGATGATCGCCTCATCCTGGATGACGGGCTAAAGGAGGTCGGGGTTGCACTCAGCTTGGGGGATGTGGCCTTGAGGCAAGGTGGAACGGCAGTCCGCTCTTACGCTGTCGCCTTCATGGCCGGAACCGACGCAGCTCCGCAGGTGGAAGCCGAGCTTATGCTGCTCATAAACAGGGCAAGGGCTAATCCAACTGAAATGATTAAGGAAGCAGGCTTCGACCCTGATCAGATCATAAGAGATCATCCCTGGTTCGGAGATATCCGGACAAAGGGGCTGCCTGATTTCTGGAATAACGAAAAGCTCCATACAACGGCCGTAACTCATACACTGGATATGTCCGGCAGGAATTATTTTTCAAGTGTCAATCCAGAGGGAAAAGACTACCGGTCGAGGATTGAGGCAGCCGGATACGAGGCCTCCGCGGCAGGCGAGGCATTAGGCGTGGCCCCTTACATGATGCAATCACCCGCGGAGATCGCTTGGGAGCTTTTCAGGATTATGCTGGCAGATGAGCTGGATACGGCTGGCAATACGGCTCGACTCATATTTGATCCTGACTTCACGGAGGTGGGTATCGGGATCGGGGGAGGGGATTTCTCGCTCGATGGCCTCTATGGGAACTTCGCCCTTGCCACTATTGATTTTGCGGCCAGGGCATCGGGGGAATCTCCAAGGGAAGCGGCGGAGATACTGTTTCTGGAGTTGGTGAACGAGGCCAGGGCAGACCCGCTCCGTATGGCTGCGGCTCTTGGATGTAGCCCGGACGTAATCCTGGCATTGGTTCGAGGGTGGGGTGAAGAGGCCCTTTCCGGACTTGAAGCTGTTTACTTGAACGAAAAGCTTTGGAGTGCCGCCATAGGGCATGTTGACGATATGATAGTGAGAGGATACTACTCCCACTTCACCTTGCCTGAGGGATCCGTCAGCATTGGAAGCGACGCAGTAAATCCTCCGGGGGGGCCTTTCCGGCCTGGTCCTTATGGCAAGGGGTTTCGCGACAGAATATTGGAGCAGGGTTACGTACCCATGGTATGCGGGGAGTTTTTGGGAGCATGGGATATCACGAGCGAACCTTATCCCGAAGGGGCGGTAGTGGCGCTATTTAGGGAACAGTTCTTGCTTGAAATAACTCCTGGGTGGGGTGGCGAGCGACTTATCCTCAATCCAGACTTCCAGGAGCTCGGGATAGGGTTAAGTGCCGGGACAGTAGTTATAGAGGGTGAGAGCAGGAACGCCTACGTTATTACTGTGGAGTTTGCAACCTCCTACGACGGGGTCGAGGGGTCGTTATTCGGGCTTTCCTATTGATCGGGGGGATGCCGCTTTCATAGAAATGGCTTGACTTCGAACGTAATATTTACTATATATTGAATTGATTTTTTGTTGGGCGTAGTAAAAGCTTTAAAAGGTAAGTGTTTTTGGGGTTAACCGGAAGCAGCGGAAAGGGGGGATGCAGGGGGAAAGGAATTGATAATGCTTTTGGATTTGAGTTTTGATGCTTGAATGTTAAACGTAATTTTTGAGGAGGAAAGAAATGAAAAAATTGGCTATTATACTTGTGGCTTTGAGCCTGTTCGTAGGGCTCGGCTACGGGCAGTCGCAGGCTCAGGCGCCCGTCAATCAGATGGCGATAGACCCGGGCACCATCGGCGACCTGCTCCTTTTTGCGCCCTATGATGTAAGGAATGTGGACGGAAGGACCGCCGCATGGCAGAACTTCCTCGTAATTGAAAACACCAGTGACAAGTGGACCGCATTCCATCTGCGATTCCGCGCCTGGAAGAAGTCCATAGAAGTCTATGACCATATAATCCTGCTTTCGCCCTTTGATGTATTCTGGGGTGTTATTCAGCGTGCTACCGAAGATGGCGTAACCAGGGAAGGCAACAACCAGGGGATTTATCCTATGGGCTCCAATTTTACCTATAGGGCTGGAACTGTAGTCTTCTGGACCCAGGACTATGAGACAGCATACTGGTCCGGCCTCACCTATGAGGACGTCAATACGACCGATTCGATTATTGATCCGCCCGCTGGCTGGTACTGGATGACCAGGTTCCAGCCTGATCTTCTGGACGACTGCGGATTCATATTTAATTTTGATTATCCTAATTATAATACTCTTAGCCCGTTAGAGCAGGAGGAGACCCAGGCAGGCGAGATTGAGGCAATAGGCCTCTGGTCTCTGTCGAATCCTCTTTTTCCGGCGGCCGATACAAGCAACCTGCACAATGTAGTGAAAAATGTTTATCCCGAGACGAACACAGCAGGGGATCCGGCTATCAACGTTTTTGACGTTATGAACTCCTTGTATTATGAGTATTCCTCTCTGTCCCCCGTAGCTAGGGTGGATGGTCTGCAGGCTACTCCTAGGGTTGTCTTTATTAACCAGGTTGAGGAAGGAAATGACCTGAACAACAGGCTCGGCCTTGACTGCGGCAACGTGCTCGCGGGCGCATTCTCCATGGGTGATACCACCACCGGGCGGTTTGCGCTGGCCAATATGGTTGCCATCAGCAATTTCAGGACAGATAACGTTTTATACAACGCAATAGCCACAGGCGGCGGGCACTATCCGACTGCTACCCCAGCCGCGGGGCAGACCGCTCCGTGGCACAGAGACGGTGTCGCGGGAGGCTACATCGTATTCCCGATCGAGACCCTTTTCTGGTCCTGGGATGCCACTCTTGATAATGGACGCATTCCTTACTACGTGAATGAGAACTGGGCCACCACGGTCGGCCCCGGCCTCCGGGACGGTGATGACTGGAACGGCGAGCTTCAGGTGGCGGGTGGATGTCTGCCCTACGCAATCCAGCCTTTCAACAACATGTGGAGCCTTGACGAGCTGGAAGACGTCCTTGCTAACAACGAGATCTGGTATCACTACTTCAACAATGCTTTTAACAGCTCGTTTACTACGGATGTCGTGATCGCCTTCTTCACGAAGCATTATCATTACTTCTTCGCGGATTGGCCATTCTGGACGGTTGCAGCCGCACCCTATACCGGCGGGCCTCCGAATGCCATCACGACGCAGGCTCAGTACTGGCGAGCCGTTTATGACTATCGTGGAAAGCAGGGAGCGACTAAGATCGGCGGCGCGGTTGCTTATCGTGACGTTGAGAATGAGTGCAACCCCTATGACAGCATAGCGGAGTGGTTCGAGTATAGGTACGCCAATGGCAAGGTCCAGGCCTACGCGTATGTGTGGGATATGGAAGAAAACAAGCCATCTACGACACCTGACTTCCAGCCGCCTCCAGGGTCGCCCTGGCATCCGGCTCCGCCTCCTAGCGGCAGGTACATCCATCACCAGGTCAACATCATCCGCGTGATGGCTCCTCAGCCTAGCGAAACCGGCCACATCACGGACGCCAACGGCTTCCTGACGAACCCTGCGGGCTATCAGTACGATAAGGGTCATTTCGCACTGACCGGTGTTGCGCTTGTCAATGGACAGAGGGCGAGCGGTACACCTGTTTTTCAGCCGGAGAGCCATTACGGTCTTCTGGACACCGATTATGAGCAGGCGTACTTCCTGCCCTCTATCGGCGTGGTTATCTTTGATCTCAACTACGCAAACCAGGGTGTCACGAGCATTGATCTTTACAGAATGACAATGGCTCCATGGCATTACAGGCTTGCTGAATGAGGCAGTGTGGTTACTAGCCCGGCCTTTTAGGCTGGCATAGTGAAGTGAGGAGGCGGGTTTTTGCCCGCCTCCTTTTTTGTTTGAACTTTATGGGGAAAATAGTGAAATGGTAATTTCTTTGCCGGCTTGGGGGTCTTGATGGTGGCATTTGCCAGGGCGAGGATCTTGGTTGCAGTTTGCTGTTTGGCTGTTGTTTTTTCGCTGGCTGCCTGCGCCGGCAGGGCCGTAGTCAAGGATGAAGAAGGGATCCTCCGCGACAGGGTGAACCTCTACTGGCAGCACCGGGTGAAGAAGGCATTCGCTGAGTGCTACCTTATGGAGGCCCCGGAGGTGCGGGAGGGTGTGACGATCACTAATTATGTTATGGGGTTGAGCGGAGGCATAATCTGGATATCCGGTGTGCCTAAATCCATATCAATTGATGGCGATAAGGCGACGGTGCAGCTTGAGATGACTTACGCGATGTTTGGCATGTACACCCCCAAGAAGGGGATAACCCGCACCATCCCTGAGTACTGGAAACGCGTTGACGGTATCTGGTATCATCTTTATCATGCGCCGAAAACAATGCCCTCTCAATAAAATAGTTGCAATATTTCGTCACTTCGAATTGATTTTGCCTGCGTGAATGCTCTACGAATCAAAGATGTTGTCGCGGCGGTTTTTGTCTCCCTTGCGCTTGTTCTTGTGTCTCTCGCACTGCAGGGGAGAGTTGGCCTCGGCCTTGATGATGAGGGTTTCCTTTGGTACGGAGTGCAGAGGCTTATTGAAGGGGATGTGCCTCTAAGGGATTTTCAGTCCTATGATCCGGGGAGATATCTCTGGGGGTGGCTGAGCGGATCGGTTTTCGGCGAGGGCATCCTCGGACTCAGGGCAGGGGTTGCGGTATTTCAGCTTTTGGGCCTTGCCTGCGGGCTTTTGGTCCTTTGTCGGATGACCTCTTCTATGCCGGGAATATTTGCGTGTGCGCTTCTACTTCTCCTGTGGATGTTTCCCCGGCACAAGCTCTTTGAGCCTTCCATCGCCATGGGCGCAGTCTTCTTTGGAACGCTTCTTCTGAAATCCCCCACGCTTGTCAGGCACCTCCTGGCCGGCATTTTTGTCGGTATCGCAGCCTTCTTCGGAAGGAACCACGGCCTTTACTGCCTTGCAGGCCTTGGGGGGATGGCTTTTTTTCTCTTCTTGAGAAATGGGTTTAATGCCTCAAAGGGGCGTATCCTCTCGCTGGGTCTCGGAATACTCCTTGGGCTTTCGCCATTTGCGGCCATGATGTATCTCTTCCCAGGCTTTGGAACCGCCCTTGCCGAGAGCCTTTCTTTCCATTTTGCAACCGGAAGTGTAAATCTTTCCATCCCTGTTCCCTGGCCCTGGACCATGGATTGGGCAAGTCTTGGAGGGGAGGCCGGGGTAAGGCTTCTTTTCCAGGGGATTCTTTCTGTTGGGATTCCGATCTTCTATTGCGCGGTGCTCTTGAAAGTATTTGTCTCAAAGACCATGGATATGGGGAGGATGGCGCCGATCATATCCTCCTCCTTCATAGGCATAGCTTATCTGCATCACGCCTTTGCCCGGGCTGATCTGAGCCATCTGGCCCAGGCCATACACCCGTTTCTCATTGGGGTCATGTGCCTGCCGGTATTGGCCAAGGGCAGGGTTTCAAAGCTGGGCTGTTTCCTTGCCCTGGCAGTTGTAGCCGTCCTTACCCTTGGCTCTGCTGTAACAATTTCGCCTGCCTATGAAAAATGGAAATCCAAGTCTGAGCCTTATGCTCGGGTAAAGGTTCAAGGCGATGACCTGTGGGTCCCTCGTGCGACGGCAGACCTGGTTGACGGGCTTTTTTCCATGGAGAGGAGATATTTCTCCCTGGGCGGAGAGGTCATGGCAGCGCCTCATCTCCCCGGCGCTTACGCACTTCTGGGGAGAAAGGCTCCGGTGTGGCAGACCTACTTCTTTTTTCCTGAGACAGAAGAGCGGCAGAAGGATATGATAGGGAATATGGATGGAAAGAGCGTCCGATGGGTAATTCTTGGTAGTGGTACCATTGACGGCCGGGAGGATCTCAGGTTCCGGAATACCCACCCTCTTGTCTGGCGGCATATAATGGATGCCTTTGAGCCGGTTCAAGGGGAGACACTTCCGGGCGGATACCAGCTTTATAGAAGGAGAGGTTGATAGGTGGCGGAGGCTTTGGCCAGGACCGGGTTGCTCAGGAGTTTTTATTATTTCCTGAGGCTCATATATCTCCAGAGGGGACTCATAGCCTCCATGGCGGCAAGGGAGCTGGCCAGACAGTATGTGGGCTCGGTCCTTGGCTTTATATGGACCTTTGTAAACCCGGTTGTCATGATCACGGTCTTCTGGGTGGTCTTCAGCCTTGGATTAAAGATAACCCCTGTTGGAGACGTGCCTTTCGTGGTCTGGCTTACGGCCGGAATGGCCGCCTGGTTTGCCTTCGCGGACATGGTGAGTGGAGCCTGCGGGGTAATTGTGGGAAACCCGCACCTTATCAAGAAGACCCTCTTCCACGCCCAGATCCTGCCGGTCGTAAAGGTGGCAGCCAGCCTTGTAACCCATGGGGTCTTTGTGCTGGTGCTCCTTTTTCTGATAGTCTTTCAGGGCCTTCCCTTCAGTTTCTACTTTTTTCAGTCCCTTTATTATCTCTTATGTCTTGTGATCCTTGCCCTGGGGCTTGGCTGGGCAGCAGCAGCCCTAAACGTCTTTTTAAGGGATGTGGGCCAGATCGTATCGGTGGTCCTTCAGATGGGCTTCTGGGCAACGCCCATCTTCTGGGACATATCCATCATGCCTGAGGGTTGGAAGGCTCTCTTTGAGCTTAATCCCATGTACTATGTTGTCCAGGGCTATCGGGATTCATTCATCGGCTTTGTGCCCTTCTGGGAACGCCCCTGGGAGGGGCTTTGGTTCTGGTCGGTCGCGGCGGCCGTCTTCATTGCGGGCGCCCTTATATTCAAGAAACTGAAACCCCAGTTCGCAGATGTGCTTTAGGGATTGAACTTTTGAGTGATGATACCGTCATAAGGGTGCGAGACCTCACCAAGACCTACAGGCTTTACGGATCCAGCGCAGACCGCGTAAAGGAGACCTTTCATCCGCTGCGCAAGGCCTACCACAAGCCTTTCAATGCTCTTAAGGGCGTCTCCCTTGAGGTCAGGCGCGGTGAGACCCTCGGTATCATTGGGAGAAACGGAAGCGGAAAATCGACACTCCTTCAGGTCATTTGCGGAGTGCTTCAGCCTACGTCAGGGGATGTGGAAGTATCCGGCAGGGTCTCGGCCCTCCTGGAGCTGGGCGCCGGGTTTAATCCGGATTTCACCGGCAGGCAGAACGTATTCCTCAACGGAGCGATCCTCGGGCTCGACCGGCATGAGATCGAAAGACGGCTGCCTGAGGTCGAGGCATTCGCGGACATAGGCGCATTCATTGACCAGCCGGTAAGGATCTATTCAAGCGGCATGTATCTGCGCCTTGCCTTTGCCGTTGCGGTGAATGTTGATCCTGAGATCCTGGTGGTGGATGAGGCCCTTGCAGTGGGAGACGAGGTCTTCCAGAGGAAATGCTACTCCCGCATCCATGAGATGAGACGCCGTGGGGCCACTATACTTTTTGTCTCACATTCAGCCCCGACGGTTGTGGAGCTGTGCAACAGAGCCGTGCTCCTTGATGAAGGGGAGCTTCTCTTAAACGGGTCCCCCAAGCTCGTGGTAGGCGAATATCACAAGCTCATCTATGCCCCGGCCCATCGCGTGCAGGCGCTCAGGCAGAGTCTCAAGGCAGGCCCGGGCGATCCATCGGCAGCAAGCGCCTGCGCGGGCCCTGCGGGCACTCCGTCCGAGGAAAGCTCAAAGGCCGCTCCCTGCGCGGAGGCCTTTCTTGATCCTTCCCTTTTGCCCGCCACTACCATAACCTATGAGCCGCGTGGGGCGAAGATCATCTCACCCAGGGTCACCACACCCGACGGGACAGCCGTCAACGTCCTGGTCAGCCGCTCCGATTACGTATATACCTACGACGTGGAGTTTCTTGAAACCTCCTACAACGTGCGGTTCGCTATGCTGATCAAGACCGTGACGGGCTTTGAACTCGCGGGTGCCGCATCATCCCAGCCCCAGGACGCCTACCCTGTGATGGAGGCCGGCTCCAGAGTGAGCGTAGCCTTCCCATTCAGATGCGTCCTCATGCCGGCCGTTTATTTCCTTAACGCAGGTGTCCTTGCAACCATTGACGGAGCCGAGACCTATCTCCACAGGATCATAGATGCCGCCATGTTCCGGGTCCAGCCCCCGGATTCCATTAACCCCCGTGCCATCGGTATCGTGGATCTCTTCGAAGAGCCCATCTCGTGGATAACAAGGCGGTAGCATTGAACCAATCAAGATGTGATATTAACCTTAACATTTCAAGGCTCTCCCGCAGCTTGATTTTAATGATTGCAATGAATACAATGATGTCATATGGGTTTCAAGGGGGGTAAAGGAGATGGCAAGCTTAACTTTGCGAAATATAGATGACTCATTGAAAGCATCCCTCAGGATGCGTGCTGCCAAAAATGGCAGATCAATGGAAGAGGAAGCACGCCAAATCCTTAGACAATTCCTCTTGGCAAAGAAGTGCACAGGCGGTATGGGCTCCAGAATCTCCAAACGTTTTGCTGATATTGGAGGTGTGGACCTCCCTGAAGTGCCTCATTCAACTCCGCGTCTAACAGCGGTATTGCCGCCGGAGGAATCAGAGTGATTCTTCTGGACACGAATGTTGTTTCTGAACTGATGAGGATAAAGCCTGATTCCAGGGTAATCAAATGGCTGGATGAGCAGCCGGAATGGGATGTTTGGATCAGTGCCGTCACGATGGCTGAAATTCGACTTGGTATCTATTTGTTGCCGGAAGGCAAGCGAAAACATTTTCTGCTGGAATCTGCTGAAAGGATGTTTTACGAAGATTTCCTGGATCGCTGTCTGCCATTTGATTGTGAGGCATCATCTGAGTATGGGCTTATTGTTTCAGAACGTATTAGGCGAGGCCATCCTATAAGCGTTGAAGACGCGCAGATTGCTGCGATTGCTTTGACAGCCGGACTGACATTAGCTACCAGGAATACCAAGGATTTTTTCGACATCAAAGGGCTTGAGCTCTGGGACCCATTTAACGAAATCCATTGAAAATCGTAACCGAATAGGTTACAAGAAAAAGTGTGATAAGGGACTTCAAACACAAAGGGCTGGAAAAGTTTTTCTTAACCGGTTCCAATGCCGGTGTACAGCCGTCTCACGCAAGAAAGTTGCGCCTTATTTTAGGTAGATTACAGGCATCGGGCAGTCCCCATGATATGATTTTGCCGGGCCTTTACTTGCACGAATTAGAAGGAGACAGGAAAGGCACCTGGTCGGTTCGCGTGAGCGGCAGTTGGCGAGTTACATTTAAATTTGACGGTACCGACGCGGCAGGCGTCAATTATGAGAATTATCATTGAGGTTATTGAAATGATGCAAATGTACGATCCCCCCCATCCAGGTGAAATTCTGAAGGAGCTTTGCCTTAATCCGTTGGGTATAAGCATAACCAGAGCAGCGGAAGCTCTAGGGGTAAGCCGTAAGACGCTTTCCGCGATTTTAAATGGGAGAGCGGGCATCACTCCTGAGATGGCTATCAGGCTGTCACTTGCGTTCAATACCTCTGCTGAGAGCTGGCTTAACCAGCAGGCCTATTACGATCTGTCGGTTGCAAGGCGCAAAGACAAGGAATTCAAAGTTGAGAGACTTGCCGCCGCCTCTTGAAAATTTCTTCTTGTTAGAAGCCATGCCAGAGATCAATGGAATTAGCGCATTCATGAAAATATCCGTTGAAGAATCATTAGCCGGGCCAGTTATAAGAGGGGCTTCTCTATGAGGCGATGCCTCATGGTCATGGGCATGCACCGAAGCGGCACCTCTGCCCTTACGGGTGTTCTAAGCCTCCTTGGGCTTGATCTGGGAAAGACCATAATGAAGCCCTCGGAGGAAAACCCCCGCGGCTATTTCGAAAACCTTCGCATAACAGAGTTCAACCAAAATCTCCTTGAGGAGCTTGGTTCTTCCTGGCACGATACATTCCCTTTTTCGCGGGAATGGTGGAACAGGCAACCTGCAATCGGAGCCATTCCCCAGATGAGGGTAATGATTGAGGAGGAGTTTGGGGAGAGTGGCCTTTTTGCAATCAAGGACCCCCGCATATGCCGCCTTTTTCCCCTGTGGCGCGAGGCCTTGGAGGATATGGGGATTGAGATATGCGCCATCATCCCCGTGCGCCGACCCGCCGAGGTTGCCGAATCGCTCAAGCTCAGGCACGGCTTTTCCCTGGAAAAGGGGATTTTCCTCTGGATGATCCACACCATCTCGTCCGAGGCGTTCACCAGGGGGATGCCGCGCGCGTGGCTTTCCTTTGAAGGACTCCTTAAGAATCCGCAAAAGACCATCGCCGGGATCGGCCGCAGCCTCTCCCTGACATTTCCCAGGGCCTATGAAGATGCCAGGGAGGAGATCGCGGCCTTTCTGGACCCGGCCCTCAAGCACTTCGGCCGCAAAAAGGACTCCCGCTCCAGGATATCCCTTCCCCGGATCGTGGGGGACTGGCACCGGCTTCTTACTGCCTCCTGCCGGGCGGATGGAACCGACCGCAGGACCATGAAGGCAATGGACGGAATCAGGGAGGAATTTGAGTGCCTCCGGGCCTTCTTTCACCCTGAGGAGATCAGGACTAGGGAAGAGACCGGGGTGGCAACACCCCTGTCTCAGACGCAAAGGCCTCCTGTCCAGGCAAAGATGCCTGTCGTCCCGGTTTCCGCGCCTAATCCTCCCCTTCTGGTCTCCGAGAGCTGGCAATGGCTTCGGGAATACAGGGAGGCCGCCTCCGGGCACCTGTCACCCCGGGAAAAAGAGCGTAAAGAGGGCTTCACAACCAATCCCCTCACCTATCACGCAAAGACCGCCACGGAAGACGCTCCTTCCCTGACGCCCAAAGAAGCCTGTGAAAAGCCCCGGATCATCCACGTGATCGGCAACCTGAGGACAGGGGGCTCCAGCAGGCTCGTGGTGGATCTCTATGAGCGTCTCAGCGGGCACTATGACCAGGAGGTGATAAGCCTCGATATCCCTGACCCCCTTCACTATGACGGCTTTCCCTTCCATGATTTCTCCGAGCCTGTGTCTGTGGAGGAACTGGAGGGCTTTTTCCGGGAAAAGGCCCCACACATAATCCATTTCCATTACTGGTTCGACCCCTGGTATGAAAAGGTTATGGAGGCAGCCGCAAGGACAGGGCCGATCATCGTGGAAAACGTCAACACTCCCTTCCGGATTCTGAGACACCCGGCGGTCGCCCATTACGTGTTCGTGAGCCGCCATGCCATGGATTCGGTCACGCCCGCGCCGGAAAAAGCCTCCATCCTCTACCCCGGAAGCGACGGGACAATGTTTGCACCAGCGGGCGCCCCTGCGGATGACACAATCGGCATGGTCTATCGCCTGGACAGAGACAAGCTGCGGGAAGATTCCATCCAGCCTCTTATCGAGGCGGTTCGGGCCAGACCACGCACCAGGGTGATCATTGTGGGAGGGGGCGCCCTTCTTCCGTCCTATCGCAGACAGGTCGCGGAGGCCGGGGTGGCCGGCAGATTTCTCTTTGCGGGCTATGTCCCCTACCATGAGCTGCCAGCCTGGTACGGCAGGTTCAGCGTTTTTGCAGCCCCCGTGTGGAACGAAAGCTTCGGCCAGGTGGTTCCCTTTGCCATGGCCATGGGCATACCTGTCGCCGGATACGCAGTCGGTGCCCTCCCGGAGATCCTGGGGGCCGAGGAGAAAACGCTGAAGGAAACCGACTACGGCAGATCCGAGCCGCATACCGCCCAAACGCTCGCTAGGACAGAGACTGAGGTACCCGGCGAAATGGAGACAGCAAATTGTCTCGGACGAAACGAAGGCGAACTTGTTGGCATCCTGCTCAGACTGCTGGATGACGGGGAACTGCGGCGGCGGATTGGGGAAAGGCTGAAGGCCAGGTTCGACCGCCTCTTCCGCGTGGAAGACATGGTCCGGCAATACGACGATCTTTACCGAAGGCTTCCCGCCGCAGCCGGCCGGGGGCATGAAAGGAAAGGAGGGACTGCCTCTTCATGAAGGTCGTCCACATCTCCACCTACGATACTGCCGGAGGGGCCGCCCGTGCAGCCTACCGCCTGCACAGAGGACTCCGGGGCGGGGGAGCGGATTCCCGCATGCTTGTCAGGTACAAGCGTTCGCATGATCCGTTCGTTGCGACGGCTGCTCCGGGGCCCGCTAGCAAAGAAGAGGAGCAGGCCTTTTTCTGCCAGGCGGCACTCCAGGATCAGGCGGTCAACTCCAATCGGACGGAGATCAGCAATACTCTTTTTTCCATCTCTTATCCAGGTTACGACCTTTCCGCCGCTTCTCTGATGCGGGAGGCTGATGTCATCCATCTTCACTGGATCGCCTATTATCAATCCCCCGTGACCATCAAGAGCCTTCTCGATCTTGGGAAACCAGTGGTCTGGACCCTCCACGACCAGTGGGCCTTTACAGGCGGGTGCCATTACTCGGCAGGATGCAGCGGCTACGAGCGCGGATGCGAGGCATGTCCTCAGTTGCGCGAGGATCCCTTCGGGCTGGCGGCCGCGCTTCTTTCCGACAAAAAAGAGCTTTTCTCCGGCGGCCATCTCACCATTGTGACCCCGAGCAGGTGGCTTGCCGAGTGCGCACGTTCCAGCGTTGTCTTCAAGGGGAGAAGAGTTGAGGTGATCCCCAACGGCATCGAGACCGACATCTTCTGCCCGATGCCAAAACCACAGGCCAAGGAGGCATTAGGTCTGGATCCGGGCATTCTCACACTTCTCTTCGGGGCTGAGAACACGGGTGAAAAGCGAAAAGGGTTCAAACAATTGGCGGAAGTCCTGCGGCATTGCATGGCTGATGAGCGGTTCAGGCGGCTTGTGCAGGGCGATCGCCTGAGGCTCCTGTGCTTCGGCTACCCCTCGCCTGTAATCGAGGAGGCAGGCATTCCAGTCACATCCCTCGGCTACCTCAATTCAGACGAAAAGGTGCGCACGGCTTACTCGGCAGCGGACATCTTTATCCAGGCATCACTTGAGGACAACCTTCCCAATACCATGCTTGAGGCCATGGCCTGTGGAACCCCGGTAGTGGCCTTTGGTGTGGGAGGAATGCCTGACGTAATAGAGCATGGGGTCACAGGAATGCTCGCGCCGGCAGGGGATGCTGAGAGACTGGGGGATGCAATTCTGGAGACCGTTTTTGATCGTCGAAGGCTCGAGGAAATGGCCGAGAGATGCCGTGGACTTATGGAAACCAGGTTTTCGCTTCATAATCAGGGGAATGCCTTTCTGGCGATATACGAGGAACTGGTCTCAAAAGGAGTAACACAAAGGGACTATTCGCTAGGTAATTCATATGGGTTGGCTGTTAGTGCTACAGAGGTGCCGGAATCATCTGTAGCACTAATGAGTATAAATCTAGGAAGCAAATACCTTGAGGTAACAAACCGCATTATCCCTTTTAATTTAATGGGCCTCGCTATGTCGCTTGAATCTAAAATTACCGACATAGAGGAGTCATACAGAGGGATAAAGGCATTAATACAGAGCCGGGAGCTTGAACTCTATGAAGTAAAAACTGATCGAGAAAAGGCAGTTGAAGAGATAAGGATTCGCGACAAGAAGCTGGAGGATTTAAAGGCAGACCGCGAACGTGCGGTTGCAGAGATTGAGATTAGAGACGAGAAGCTTGTGGGTCTGCGGGCGGATCGAGAAAAGGCGGTAGAGGAGATACGAAGACGAGATCAACTTCTCGAGACTCTTCGAAAAGACCGAGAGATAGCAATAGAAGAAATACGAAAAAGAGACGAAGCCTACGCGCTACTTCTCCAGGACAGAAATAATGCGGTTAGCGAAATCCACATAAGGGATGACAACTTACTTCAACTGCTTGCAGATCGAAACAAGGCGGTAGAGGAGATTCATAAACGTGATGATGCGTTGGCGCAACTCAAGAATGATTATTTGAGTGTTCTGGGACTTTCAGAGCAGCAACAGAAAGAATTTGCGTCGTTATCAGTGAGGCACAATAGGGCCATTAGCGCGCTTCCTCTTGTAAGTATTGTTACCCCCGTTTATAACTGTGCTCGATGGGTTGAGAACTGCATTAAGAGCGTTTTAGATCAGGATTATCCAAGAATTGAACACATAATAGTAGACGGTGGATCCGATGATGGAACTATTGAGATCTGTCAAAAGTACCCTCATCTTATCATGCATTCTAAGAAAGACCGAGGTCAGTCCCACGCTATTAATAAGGGTTTTTCTATGGCCCAGGGAGATATTCTTGCTTGGCTTTGTGCAGACGACGAATATGTGCCAGGCGCTGTTAAGGCCGCTGTAAGGTCTATAATGAAGGGTCATTCTGTTGTAATGGGAAAGAGTCAGTTCATTGATGCAGAAGGGAATCTCATTTGCGACCATCCTTCTAACAATCATCAGTTTTACGACAGGGCCATGCTTCTGAGATTCTGGAAATATAACCCCATAAGTCAGCCGGCCACGTTTTGGACACGACGGATATGGGAAATATGTGGGCCCCTGAGGGAAAATTTGTACTTTGCCATGGATTATGATCTTTGGCTTAGAATGAGCGCACAGGCAACATTTATTATGATGGCCAACTATACTGCTAAATACCGCATTCATCCGGATGCGAAATGCTTTGCAGACAATTATGGCTCCAAAAGAGAGCTTATTAAGGTGAGCAGGCATTATTGGCCTGCACCGTGGAGCGTTGAATTCTGGAATCTCGTTATGGGATACCTCTTCACGTCGAGTGCAATTACCAAACACTACGATGACGGCAACCGCCTCCTCACTGCAACTGCGGCTAATCTTCACCGAAAAAAAGGGTTGGCTGCCATGCTGAGTTTCATTAAGGCGCATATGGTTCATCCGGCAATGCCGTCTCTCCCGGGGTACAAACCTGTTTTAAAGGAACTCCTGGTACAAACTGTGGCGCCACGCTGGGCATGGAGGGCAGGAAGGAGAGCCTGGAGAGGGTTGCGGAGTAAAAGTACTTAATCTTTAAATGGAAAGCATTCAGGTGATTTAATGATTTCATATGCAAAGATAAGCGAAATGGTTAGATATATCAAAGAGAAGCGCCTTTGGGCTGAATGGCAATACGGAACAAGGTGCTGGGAATACCCATGGGTCCTGGAAAACGGTAAATTTGAGACCGGACTTAAATGTCTGGATGCGGGATGTGGAAGATCTCCCATTCCTGCATATCTTTATGGTCTAGGGTGCGAGGCACACGGACTTGACTATCTGCAGGGTGAGAAAGGAGACTATCCTGATACCTATGGTATCCCCAAGTCCTGGATAAAAACTTGGGATAAAAAAATATTATACCACCATGGGACACTTTTCGATGCTCCTTTTCCTGACAACACCTTTGATCGCATCACGTGCCTGAGTGTGCTTGAGCATATACTTACGCCGAAAGCACCTCATGCACATTATCCTGCGCTAAAAGAAATGAAGCGTATTCTTAAGCCTGGCGGTCTTCTGATAATTACCGTGGACTATTTTTTGAATCAAGATGTTACGCCTGACTATGACTATCGCGATGATATATCATTTCTTCAAATGGATCCATTTGTTGGAGATTCGTACTTCACTACCAGGGAAGAAATGATAGCGGACGAAGATATTTTTGTGATTCCGCCTCAGATGTATATGGAGATGGGCTTTGGACAGGGCTTCAACAAAGCAGTTTATCATCGTCTGACTTCTGTTGGTTACATCCTTCAGAAATCTCTGCATGAATCCCAATAGATACATTGCCATACCGTTGAATGGAACAATGCTGATGATTGTTTATGAATGGCAAGCATTGCTTCTTTAAGGAATTATGTTTTATTGAAAATTGAGTCGAGGTTAGATGAATGATTTCTTTGGGGCTTCTTCGAAAGCGGATTGAAGATACAGGCGCGTGGCCTTATGTTGCCGAGGCACTGAAGCTTGGTGTTAGCGGTGCAGAACTCGCCAGATCGGCGAGTGATGAGGTCGTATATAGGGCTTATGTTGATGGCAGCATTACGTCCCTGACGCTTAGGGAGAAGCTCCACAGACATCCTTTTCCTGATCTTGAGGAACTGGGAATATACAGTGATTCGAGTCTTGAATATCATCTTGGGGGTGGGTTAGGCACTGCCATCGCAGTGTCTGAAAAAGCACAGCGATACAATAAACCATTTAGAAATGGAATGAAGATCCTTGATTTCGGGTGTGGGACTTCCAGGGTATTGAGATACCTTGTAGAGTTTTTGCCTTTGGCCGAATACTTTGGATCCGAGGTTTATAAGAAAGCAATTGAATGGGGTCGCGAGTCTTTTCCTGAGGTTACTTATGCAGAGCAAGGAAGCATTCCCCCTGTTGGATTTCCGGATGCTACCTTCGACGTGATTTATGCTTATTCTATTTTTACTCATTTTTCGGAGCCAGTACACAAGGAATGGCTAAAGGAATTGTGTAGACTGCTGAAAGGTGGCGGCATAATAATCCTCACTGTTCACGGGAGGAAAGTATTGCTTCGGTGCAAGGATGAGGAGGATGTCAGAAATTCGATGTGTTTTTATGAAAAGAAGTTCGATGATATATTTTACAAATTCCAGGATCATGGCTATATATTCTATAAATGTTATGATGATAACAAATTAGGCTTAAATGGATTAAATGCTGACACATTTGGCATATCCTTTATGTCGCATAAATATATTTTGGATCATTGGTCTGACGATTTTGAAATACTCGAACATGATGAGGGTGCAGAGAGTGGGTGGCAGGACTACGTTGTGTTGAAAAGATATTAGGTTCAAGCATCGGTGAGGCGTGTGGAAGATATCACACAGGCACATTTGCCTGAGGATAACGTGCGCATTTTTACGATTCTTTGAAGGTCTAGTATGGTTTTCAGCTCTACCATATTTTTATTTTTCTTTCTTCCTCTTGCCTTACTGTCAATTCTTATTATTCAGCAGCTTGTGAGCGAAGATAAACGTATACCATTACAGAACGTTTGCTTACTCTTTTTCAGCCTGTTGTTTTATGCCTGCGGTGAGCCGTTTTATGTCCTGATTATGATATTCTCTATTTTCTTGAACTATTATTTTGGCAAAGCAATCGGGCTGAGTACTAACAAGCGTTGGCGCAAGCAGTTACTTGGCCTGGCCATACTTATAAACCTCCTACTTATTTGTATTTTTAAATACCTATCTTTTGGGATAGAGGTCTTTAATGGATTAATTGCTAACTTTGGCCTTAAGAGTTTTTTAACGGTTCCGCCAATTCCTCTTCCCATAGGGATCAGCTTTTTTACTTTCCAAGGGATGAGTTACGTCATTGATGTCTACCGTAATGAAACGCCTTACCAGAAACGGTTGCTAAATCTAGGGCTTTATATCAGCTTTTTCCCCCAGTTGATCGCCGGTCCCATAATCCGCTATCACGATGTGAATCTACAGATTGAAAACCGTAAAATCACGATAGATGGCATGGCGAGTGGATTTCGGCGATTTATTATTGGTATAGGGAAAAAAGTCCTTATTGCTAATGTGATGGCTGAGGCGGCTGATGAAATATTTGCTCTTTCCGGTTCTGAGCTTACACTACCTCTAGCTTGGATTGGTGTTCTCGCATACACATTTCAAATCTATTTTGATTTTTCAGGCTACTCTGATATGGCGATTGGCTTGGGGCGAATCTTCGGCTTTCAATTCCTGGAGAATTTCAATTACCCTTATGTCGCCTCAAGCATCCGGGCTTTCTGGCGCCGCTGGCATATAAGCCTTTCAACATGGTTTAGGGATTACCTCTATATCCCTCTTGGCGGCGGACGAGTCAACCCAATAAGGGTTTATCTTAACCAATTTGTCGTTTTTTTTCTCTGTGGGCTTTGGCATGGAGCAAGCTGGAATTTTGTCCTATGGGGACTTTATCACGGAGTAATCCTCTCGGTAGAGCGGATTCGCTTAGGACAAATTCTTAAAAACATGAAAGGGCTTAATCATGTTTATACTTTCTTCATGGTGATGGTTGGTTGGATTCTTTTCCGGGCAGAAACCCTGGGTCAGACGGGAGCATATATGAAGGCTTTCTTCGGATTTGCTCCCATAAGTAATAATCCTTACCTACATTGGAAATTTTTCGAAAGCAGAGAGCTTATGCTATCATTATTTCTCGCTGTAATTGGTATGGGACCAATCACAAAGATATGCTATCAGAAGTTCCTTTTATGGCTGAATATGAAGGAAAAGAAGAAATACATTATAAGACCAAATATAGTAGTTTATTGTATTAGGGATATCTTCTTGCTAGGAGTTTTTGCCCTGTCTGTGCTTTACATAACTGGTGGGAGTTATAACACTTTTATCTATTTTAGATTTTAGCTTTTGTTTAAATTTTTATGGACAAAACCTACCGTAAGACTGACATCTTTTTTCTGATTCCAATTCTCGGGATCATGATTCTTTTTCTTATAGGAACTATCGTAAGTCCAAAATCTGATATTTCTGAGCGGGAGAATCGCAGCTTGGCTTCTTGGCCCCATCTTACTCAAATCGCTTTTAAGAACCAATTCGGCGCGATAGAAGAGTATCTTAAAGATCAGTTATTCTTAAGAGAAAAACTTTTAACGAAGTTTATGAACTATAGACTTAATTTTATGGGACGATCACCGGCCACCAATGTAATTATCGGCAACAATGGATGGCTTTTTGAGAAATCGTTTTATTACAATAACGGATACTTGAATAATAAGCTACACACTAAAGAATTTTTAAGTAAACTTGTAAGAAATTTGGATTGGTTACATCACTACCTAAAGCGAAAAGGAGTTGATCTTTTCCTTATCGTTTCGCCCGAGTCATTTTATGTTTATGAAGAGAATATCCCTCAGTCACTTAAAATAAGGACTCCTTTTTTAACAAGGGAGATGTTCTTTAAAGAATTATCACATTATCCTTACTTAAAAGTAATTGATCCCACGCCTCGTTTCATGGAAGAAAAAGAATCCCACCAGGAAATATTGCTCCATTACAAATGGGATCCACATTGGAATGATCGAGGTTCCTTTTTGGGTTATCTCGAAACAATAAAGGTAGTTAACCAAAAAGGAGATTATGCATTCTCTCCCCCCAATAATATTAAATGGGTTGAGGGCAGCGGTAAGTTGAATTCCTTGATGCGGTTTCTAGGAAAGCCTGACCAAAGAGAAAGAATATTGCGATTAGATATGCCCCCTGCGCATTTTGAACCGTTTCCTGAAAAAATACTTACAAAATTTAATTTAAGTCATAAGACATCTTATCGTCAGGTGATGACCCTTAGAAACCTGAATAGTGAGTCTGACTTTAATTTATGGATTATTGGGAACTCTTATCATATATCCCCAGGTTTAGGATTCGTTGATTTATTACAACAGCATTTTGGAAAGACGACTAAATTGCATATTGATAAGTTATCAGAGATGTTGGTTTATTTAAATTCCTTGGGGGAGTCTGAGATGCCTCAGATATTACTTTTGGGTACAACGACTTCTCACGTTGGACAATTGTCAGATCAAGTAGATCGAGCAATACAAACACTAGAAGTGACAAAATAGGCTTACATTCATCAAATGAATCTATAATATCAGAAAATAAAAAAGATGCAGTGAAATGGTTACAGGATTATATAATATTAAGGAAATATTAATAAAAATAATCATAAATGTAAAAATATTATTGTAATAATTAGTATAGTAAGCTTATAAAATCAAAATAGAACATTATCTGAAAGGATTTATTGTTTGCGATTTGATATAGTTACCCCCTCTTATAATCAAGGTGGATTTTTGCCTGAAACGATAGAGAGCGTACTTTCCCAAGAGGAGGAGGGCATAACTGTCGCTTACTACGTTTTGGATGGCGGCTCTAGTGATGGAAGCCTCGAAATAATTAAAGCCTACTCAACCCGCTTGGCGTACTGGCGTTCCGCAAGGGACGAAGGGCAGGCTTCGGCTATCGCCGAGGGACTTGCAATGGGTCGCGGTGATATAGTCGCATGGATTAACTCTGATGACATGTACCCGCAGGGCACCTTTAGAAAAGTCGCACAATACTTTTCGGCGCATCCCGATGTGGATCTGATATATGGTGACTGCATGATGATCAATGAATCATCTTGCCCCATAGGTCTTGGAACACACATTCAGTTGACCTGGAAGGAACTCTACGAAACTCCTTATTTAATAAATCAGGAAGCGGTTTTTCTCAGAAGGAGTCTTTACGAGAGGGCAGGAGGAGTGGATCCTGGTTACTGGGGGGCGATGGATTATCATCTTTGGCTCAAAACCTTCTATGCTGGCTCACCCCGCTATCTTCCAGAAACTCTGGGTATTCACAGGATGCTCCCTGACCAAAAGAGCGCGACATCGGAGCGTTATATTAAGGAGATGCAAAAAGCGCGCGCCGTTTTCGGACAGAGTCATGCCCTTAAGACGTCAGAATGGCCTTATTCATCAGCGGCACGCCTTGAGCTGCTAGCTTCCTGGGAAAAGGAGTGGAAGCCCATTCTTGACTGGGTTGAGCAGGGCTGTCCGGAAGGAGAGTTTCATGGAGCTATTGAAGAGAGATGGAAACGCTACGCTCAAGAGGGAGTTCTTTCTGTGCGAGGAGGAACTTCCTTTGGATGGGTCGGACCTGATGCTCTTTATGTCATAGACTGTGAAATAGCAGGAAGGCAACTTCAGTGGCATTTTGCAAGTCCGCTTCCAGCCCTGAGCGCATCCAGGCTGACTTTAGAACTTGATGGAAGAGTGCATGAAATAGTCCTTGATGGGAAGTCTCTTCAGTGTTTTGATCTCCGGTCTCCGAATAAGTACTTGCCAGTTCGAATTCATGCAGACCGGAGTTATGTGCCAGCCTTAGTCAACAGTGGTCCAGCTTATTTTTTTATCAGCTTTGTATCTCAGCCAAAACCTAAAGGAAAACAGATACTTTCGGTTCAATCCATACCATGCTTACCAAGGCCTGACGAGCTTTCGGCAAATACCAATAGTGAATTAAGAAAGGACAGTGTGATGTTACAAAAATATCACTCCAGACCTGCAACCAATAAATGCCTGCGGGTTGCTTTCTTGACTTCACATCCTGCTTCTGTTGGATCGGGAAGCGAGCGTCTTATCTATAATACGGCTAACGCCCTTATCGCGCGAGGCCACGATGCGCGCGTATATGTCATGAATGAATCTTTAGATCCGAGTCCTCCGTTCTTCGTACATCAACTCCCAGTCCTGCCGTTTGAGCGCGTCATAGAAACGGCGTTTAGGAAAGTGACCGGGTGGAACGATCTATTCTTTCCCTCGACCGGATTTCTAAGAGCCCGCAACTGGCTGAGGCGGGCGGATATCTGGCATATCCACAACATTCATGGGCACTACATGAGCATCCCTCTTCTGGGTCTCTTGAGCTGGACGCAGAAGATAGTAATATCGCCGGTTGATCAGTACCTTTCCACCGGACAATGCCCTTATACCATGGGCTGTGAGCGCTTTCTTTCCGGATGCGGCTCCTGCCCTAGAATGGATGAGCCATGGCCTGGAATAAGCCGGGATGCAACCAGCCTTCTATGGCAATTAAAGCGCCTTTTCTTCTTATGTTCCAGGGTCAGGATGCTTTATCATACTAGATCGCTGGCTGAGCATTATGGGCAAACATTTGTTCGCAGACGTCCTGGCAAGGTTATTCACTATGGCGTTGACATATGCTGTTTTAGGAAACTGCCGCGCAGGACCTGTGAGGAAATGTTAGGGGTTGGACACAGTAACCGATTTGTGGTAGGCCTCTTTCACAGCCATTTGACGGACAGGAGGAAAGGCATCTTTCCTCTCATCCAACGATTGGGGGAGTTGGCTAGGGCAATCCCTGGAAAAATTGCTTTGCTTGTAGTGGGGCATGGCAGTGATGCTGCCAGGGCCTTGATTCCTGCTGACCTTGAATTAGTGGCACTTCCGTTTCTCAGAGAGCCTTTCGAACTTGCTAATGCCTTGAACCTGTGCGATGTCCTGTTATATCCTACACAGGCTGAGAATCTCTCCCTGACCACTCTTTGTGCGCTTGCATGTGCTGTGCCTGTAATATCATATGATGTTGGAGGACAGGGGGAGGCGGTGAAGAATGGTATTAACGGCTTCCTTGTCCCTGTTCATGATCAGGAAGCAATGTGTAAAGCTCTGCATGAAATGGTAGAGAGTCCAATGTTGACTAGCAGACTTGCGGATGGTGCAAGGAGGACGGCAGAGGAAGAGTTTGATTTTGAAAGATATATTGATGAGATCATGTATTTCTACAATTCTGACTAAGCGCGATGCGATGGCATGGAACAACCAAATTAAAAAAAAAGCGCTAAGTCGAAGACATTTTAATATAGCATATATTCATAAATATGGAGTTAGCTCATGTGCGAGTATTTAAATGAAAACATTAAATTGAGGACTTACATCTTTCTGCGTAGCATATGTTTTGTTATTATCATTCTTAAGATACTTGTAATCTCAGAGACAGTCGCGAATTGCAAAGAAAGAAACATTAACACAAAAGGCCATATCAAACAAATAGTAGCTCATGATTTTAATAGAAAAGCAATATTCTATCCATATCATATTTTAAATTATTTGGACTTCGGCAAAAGTCTTGACAACACCTTGCGTTATGGTTGGAGTTCTCAAGGTGACAAAGATTCTTTATGGGCCGTAGGTAATGTTGCTGGATTAAGATTCTTTTTGACAGATTTGAAAGAGTTGAATGCCCGCATAAAGTGCGAACCTATGATAGTTAAAGACCATAAACAAATCATCACGATATCAATAAATGGCTATTTGATAGATAAAATTGAATTGCAAAATAGTATATCTGAATATGATTTTGTTATATCCAAGCATAACTTAAAACTTGGATTTAATTTCATGGACTTAACCTTCTCTTATGCAAAATCCCCTAAATCACTTGGTATAAGTGATGATGGTAGAGAACTTGCGGCTAGGTTCTTCTACATTGATCTTGATATCACAAGACCAAACTACGCCTTTGGCGAAGAAGCGGTGAAAGATCTTGGGCATATAGCAAATGTTTCCAGAGTGAAAATCAATAATGAAATCAAAACGGGCATCATTCAGAATCCTAAAAGTGGCTGTTTTTTTGATAAGATCTATATACCTGAAAAATCGTCTTTTTCGTTTTCTCTGGGGCTGCATCCCGCAGTCAAGCTTTCCACTTCCACAATTGATTTTAGCGTTCATTTTCAGGTCTTCAATCCAGATCTCTCCAATCTACCTGCAAATGAGATAGTTTTCAGGGACACTATCAGACTGGATGGTCCTAGATCTTGGAAGCATTATGAGATTGATATCTCCAAATTCGCAGGCAAGATCGTTACCATTTATTTCAATCTTTGCGGCGACGTTTTGCCGCAAAATGTAGTTGCTGTTTGGGCAGATCCCAAGATCGTGTCAACTATACCGGATAAGCAACATAATGTTTTCCTTATCACGTTTGATGCGTTGCGCAAGGACAGAGTTGGCTGTTATGGGTACAATAAAGGAACCACACCTAACCTCGATGCTTTTGCCAAGGATGCTGTGCGGTATACGAACAGCCGTAGCAATGCGCCCTGGACACTCCCATCTTTTTCCTCAATATATACTTCGCTTTTTCCCAAGACACATGGGAGCGGGAGAAAAGCGATGCAAGCCCGCCAAATTGAGGATATGTTCACTCCGCTGAGGACCGATTTCCCCACTATGCCCGTGTTTCTTAAACCATTTGGTTACGTGACACGGCTTACCACCTCCCACGCATATTTTGATCCTGTTTTCGGTTTGGAAAGGGATTTTGATGCTAGAGATAAGGACGTAATCAACATCAAAAAGCCACTATTCGTGGATGAGATATCCGATTGGCTAGCAAGGTATAAAGATGAAAAACTATTTTGGCATATTCATATAATCCCTCCCCATGCTCCTTATGTCGCGGTAGCGCCTTACGATGAAAAGCACCTTCAACTCAATTCAGACGTTCTTGGGGGATCTATAAAGCTGTACTTCTCAGACACCGAGGATTCGCTCCGTGATTGGCAGGACAAAGAGGAGATGGATAAGAAGCAAAAATACATCAGCGATCTTTATGATGCAGGGCTTGCCCTTGCCGATGAGTTTTTCGGAAGGGTAATTGAGACACTCAAAAAAGAAGATCTGTATGATAATACACTTATTATTGTATCGTCTGACCATGGAGAGCAGTTTTGGGAGCATGGCAAATACGGCCATGGGTTTAGTCTTTACGATGAGGAGTTGATGGTCCCACTCTTGATTAAATTTCCCGAAAATGTGTCGGCTAATACAAGTAGTGATAGATTCTCCCTTGGAATTGATTTGTTGCCGACTATATTGCACTTGAACAATATCCCCATACCTGCTTATTTTAGCGGGTCGTCCCTATTAAAACCAGGCAATGATGGCGCTAAACAAAGTGACTTCAAGTTTTTTTTCCAGAATCACCCTGATTTTGCTGAAGCCGTCATATTTGGTGATTACAAGTACATAGCTTATCGCGGTGGCGGTAGGGGCGAGCTTTATAATATAACAAAAGACCCAAAGGAGAGAGTGAACTTGGTTGATTCTGAGCCAGAAATGGTTTTGATGGCTGTGGATGCAATCAAACACTTTTATTCCAAGGCAAAATCAAGCGGTTTGGAAGATACTGAGAAATCAAAAAGGTGGAGCGTTCGGCAGCTTGACGAAAAGAGGCCCAGTGTTAAGCAGGGACTGGCGCCTGAAATGGAAGATGCCACCCTGAAAAGACTTAAGGAGCTGGGATATATGAAGTAATGAGAGATATTGTTGAGATTTGAAAGAGCTATAAGGTAAGGATTTTTCGAATAGGAAGTTTTATTATGGTTAAATATTGTTTTAGGTATATGTTTTGGGACAATGTTTGGATTGAAATCGTTTTTCGATCACTAATATTATGTTAAAGCTTAAGTCGGCATCCAAGGGTAAAAGTATATTAGTTATGGGAGGTCTAGGCTTCATTGGAAGCCATCTTTGCAGGAGAATGTTGCAAGATGGTTTTCGTGTCAGAGTATTTGATAAACTTTACTCATCTATAGAATTGGTTACTGATATCGCGTCGAAGTTAGAGATCATACAGGGGCAAATCGAGAGGGAAAATGATGTCCTCAAAGCACTTGAAGGTATAGATATTGCAATTGATCTTATACATACCACTGTCCCAGGGTCTTCTATGCTAAACCCTGTTTATGATGTACAGAGTAATCTTTTATCGCATGTAGCCTGGCTCTCATGTCTGAAGCGGTATGCTCTCAAAAAGATAGTTTATGTTTCCTCTGGAGGAACTGTTTACGGTATGCCTAATAAAGTGCCAATTAGCGAAGGGCATCAGACCGATCCTATTTGCTCTTACGGCATCACCAAGCTTGCAATAGAGAAGTATGTTGCAATGTACTCGAATCGCAGTAATATTGAATACAGGATATGCAGACCGGCAAATGTATATGGGGAAGGACAGAGGCTGCACATCGGGCAGGGAATAATCGGTGTGATAATTTCACGAGCTTTGCTCAAGGAAGAGATTGAAATCTGGGGGGATGGATCGGATCTGAGGGACTATCTGCACGTTCAGGACTTAGTTGAATCAATCGTTGCTTTGATTTACCATAATGGGAAAGGGCGTGTCTTCAATGTTTCTAGTGGCATAGGCTATTCTATTAATGATATAATAGATATTGTAGCTAATGAACTTGATCTTTCGCTCAAGGTCAAGTATGTGGAATCAAGAGGATATGATCTTCCGATTAATGTGCTTGACAGTACTATGCTCCGCAAGGAGACCAGATGGGCTCCCAGGGTGGGTTTGAGAGAAGGGATTCGCAGGGTCTTGGAATGGGTTAACAGAAACATGGGTAATTGCCTTTTTTCTTGACAATAGTATATGGTTGGGGCGTGTTGTTTTTGCAATGGTACTCAAGCCACAGAAATTGTTCAAAATGGGAACAGAAGTAATCCGAAAGCCAGAATGGATTTGTTAAGTGGTATTCTCCTGCTGGTTTAGGATTATCTTGGACTAAGCCTGTTAAGCATTTTAGGAGAAAGCAAGCGAATAAGGCGATTGGATTTCGATAAGTCAACACAACAATCTAACACACTGGAAAGAGAAAGGAGGCAGAGATGTTTTGCGCAAACATGAGGAGCAATGGTGGCAAAATGGGGTTGAAACTATCGGTGGTTGCATTTGTAGTGTTATCTTCAGTTTTGATCTATGGGGTGTCGGTGCAGGGAGCAGACAGACTTGTTATTAAAAACTCCGGTGGAACAAGCACATTTACAATTCAAGATACCGGAACCGTGCAAACTTCCGACAGGTATAGAGCGCAGAGTGAGGCCCCCGGGTTCTTCCTTGATGAAACGGGGGCGGGTAATAAAGGAGCCTATCTTGTGCTTGACGGCAAGAGAATCCAAGTTCAGAGGCGAGCCCAAGGATTTGGCGCATGGGAAGCCGGTATTCTTGAGATTTATGTTGCGGCACCACAGAATTCATTTATATTGAAAGAGAACGGCTACCTTGGGCTTGGAGTTGCGAACCCTGCACATCCAATACATGCTGCTACGGCTAATGGCGCTCACTTAACTGCGGGTGGAACTTGGACCAATGCGTCTAGCCGGGAATTTAAGCAAAATATAAAGGAACTAACCACAGACGAGGCAGTGGACACATTGAAAGCCCTAAAGGCGGTTACTTTCGAGTATAAGAATGATCCAGGGGAGAGTTGTGTCGGTTTTATCGCAGAAGATGTCCCGGATTTGGTCGCCACCCAAGACCGCAAAGGTATGAGTCCCATGGATGTGGTGGCTGTTTTGACCAGAGTAGTCCAAGAACAACAAAAGCTTATGGAGCAACAGGGCAAGACCATTGCTGAGCTTAGCGGTAAGCTAGAGGCGATGGATCGAACCCGCTAGTAATTTGCTTTAGTTGATTGGCAAGTTATCATGATGACGTGAAAAAGTTAGAATAAGGCCCAGATATGTTAAGAAAATATGTGTTGAGGATT
Organism: Desulfatiglandaceae bacterium; assembly: GCA_041753575.1. GTDB lineage: Bacteria > Desulfobacterota > DSM-4660 > Desulfatiglandales > Desulfatiglandaceae > CG2-30-51-40. The sequence goes on along the minus strand of JBGSUA010000183.1, from coordinate 11,218 downwards.
TTTATGGTGGCTTTTGTGTTCCTTTCCCCCTTGCTATTCTCGGCACAGGCAATTGCGGCATCTGATTGGTATCACTGTTATATCAGCCTCGCAGGACTGGGCGGACAGGGTGGTACTTATCTGCGGCTAACGGATGCGGGAGATTCACCTCAGTTTATGGAGAAAGTCTTCCGGGTGCCTGATTCACATTCAAAAGAGATGCTTGCTATAGCGCTGACCGCCGTAAGCGCCAATCTGAAAGTCTTTGTATTTGTCGATCCTGCCGAGGGTACTTATCCTGAAATCATCTCTTTCTACATTGCGCCATAGCCCGCTAAAAAGGGATGGATGTCAATATAGAGTAAACGTTCAGGCCCAATATTACGAATAGGAATGGGAGCAGGCGATCAGAATAGATCTCCTGCTCCCTGGCTTTTTGCAGAACACAAGATATTGATAATCATAATTGTTTTTTGCTGAAAGGATCTTATTTTTTACATAAATGTTAAAGCCAGGCTGATGTTAGATGAGGGGCTCGTAAATGACGGATTCTGTAACAGTTGTCTCAGGCCTTCCCCGCTCAGGGACATCCATGATGATGAGGATGCTGGGGCAGGGAGGTCTGGAGTTGGTGACAGACACTCTTCGAAGAGCTGACGATGACAATCCTCTGGGTTATTTTGAATTAGAAAAAGTCAAAGGCCTTAAAAAGGATTCAGCATGGCTCATCAATTGTAAAGGGAAAGCGGTAAAGATAATCTCCAATCTTCTGTATTTTATGCCGATGGAATTAAATTTCAAAGTCATTTTCCTTGAGAGAGATCTTGTGGAAGTCCTTACATCCCAGCGAAAGATGCTTTCCCGGCAAGGTGTCGAAAGTGATGGCATAAGTGATGACATACTGGCGGTGAAGTTCGCGGCCCATTTGAGGCATGTGAAAGACTGGATTAAGACAAAATCAAATATGGAGTGTTTGACAGTTCATTACGCCTCCATTATGGCTGATCCTAAAATTAATGCGAAAAAGGTGAAAGATTTTCTTGGTCGCGAACTTAGCGTTGATGCCATGGTGAGCGCTGTGGATTCATCCCTTTACAGGAACCGGTGCCGGTGAAGGTGAGAGCGCTTTTTTGTGCTGGTTGTTTTTTCGCTGTCTTCCTGGCATTTTTACAGCATGATGCCGTTGCCTACGTAGGCCCCGGGGCGGGCTTCGCAGTAATTTCGTCTTTCCTGGTTCTGCTCTTGACCGGGATGGTTGCCTTTCTAACCCTACTTATCTGGCCGTTCAGGGCGGTGTGGCTCTTTGCACGAAGGAGAGCTCTTTCCAGCAACCGCAAGGTGAGAAGGGTAGTTGTGCTCGGGTTGGATGGTATGGACCCTGGTCTGGCTAATCGTTTCATGAAGGAAGGAGTGCTTCAGAACTTCTCCAGCCTGAAAGCACAGGGAGTTTTCCGCCCTTTGAGAACTACGGCGCCTTCAATATCGCCTGTCGCATGGTCCACTTTTGCAACAGGTGTAAATCCCGGCAAACATAGAATTTTTGACTTCTATACCAGAGACCTTAGAACATATCTCCCGGTTCTCTCATCGGTTGAGATATCCACCAAGAAAAGGGAGTCGCGTTTAGGGCCGTTTAAGTTTACTCACCGAAAGCCCACAGTCAGATTTCTTCGCAAGAGCACCTCTTTCTGGAAAGTCTTAGGCGGGAGAGGAGTTTTTTGTTCGATCATAAGGGTACCGATCACGTTTCCGCCTGAAGAATTTTATGGAACTTGTCTTTCGGCCATGTGTACGCCTGATATAAGGGGAACTCAGGGTACATTCTCCTATCTTACTACTGAAAAGGGATATGAAAAAAAAGACGATTTTGCAGAGGGCGTGGGTGTTCCAATAACCCTTAATGGTGACAAGTTCATTGTTGACCTTGAAGGTCCATCATTGCAGGTTAATGGAAGGCCAAAGGCACTCACTATTCGGCTTCAAGGCAGGATTAAGGCTGACAAAGATGAGGTGGAACTGACAGCAGGCAAGGAAAGGTTTTGTCTGCGTTGCGGCGAATATTCGCCATGGATCAAGCTGGCATTTTCCTCAGGGCCTAGGGGTCGGGTCACAGGAATAGCGCGGTTTATGCTATTTGCGACCAAGCCTGAGCTTCGAATCTACGTCAGCCCAATAAACATAGATCCGGAGAGGCCGGCCCTGCCGATTAGCCACCCTCTTATATATTCCATGAGTCTGTCCCGTTTATATGGGCCATTCGCGACACTTGGCCTTGCCGAGGACACCTGGGGGCTCAATGAACGGGTGCTTGACGAAGGGAGCTTCCTAAGACAGGCCTATGATATATATGAGGAGCGCAGACGGCACTTTCTGGAAGAGCTTAAGAAAAACAAGAATGGTTTGGTTGTAGGTGTATTTGATACGACTGACAGAATTCAGCACATGTTTATGCGATATTTGGATCCAGAACACCCTGCAAACCGGGACAAAGACATACTGGAGCACCGTGAAGCCATCAGGAACCTTTACGTCAAGATGGATGAGTTGTTGGGCGAAGTTATGAATGCCCTCGGAAAGGATGATGTCCTTATGGTTATCTCCGACCATGGATTCAGCCAGTTTAAGTGGGGAATCAACCTGAACTCCTGGCTTTGGCGGGAAGGGTACCTGGTTCTCAAAGACGGGGCAGAACCCGGTGGGATCTGGTTCAAGGGCATCGATTGGAGCAAAACAAGGGCCTATGGTTATGGCCTTACCGGAATATTTCTTAATGTTATAGGCAGGGAGGCGCAGGGAATAGTAGAACCAGGCAAGCCGAGGGCTGCGTTGCAGGATGAACTTAAACATAAGCTCCTGTCACTGATGGACCCAGTGACCGGTCGAAATCCTATCCGAAGGGTTCTTCTCTCAAAAGAAACACTGACAGGCCCCTACGTTAACGACGCGCCTGAACTTATTGTGGGCTACCGCCGCGGATTCAGGGCTTCTTGGAACTCGGCGGTGGGTAGGATCACTGATGAAATATTCGAGGAGAACACGAGGAGTTGGAGCGGGGATCACAGCATAGACCCAGCCCTTGTTCCGGGGGTGTTATTTTCGAACCTAATGTGCAAGGAAAAGAGCCCAGCGCTTATGGATCTTGCTCCCACTATACTTTCCCTTTTCGGATTGCCCAAAGAGCCTTATCATGATGGGCAGATACTTAATATGGAAAGACGTAATGGGACAGGGGCAGCACATTGAAAAACATAATCTATTAAGCCTTTGTAGATGACAGGGCAGAAGAAATGACAAAGCGATGATGGACAGAAGAAAATTTTTGATGAGGATGGCCCAGTTAGGAGTAGGGTTATCCGCAATGCCACTTGCGCGCCTGGCTTCAGGCTACGCTGCGGGCAGGAAGAAAAAGATGCTGGTCCTGGGAATTGATGGGATGGATGTGAGACTGACCCTTGAGTTTCTCAAGCAGGGGATCATGCCCAACACAGCCAGGCTCGCCAAGGCAGGAAGCCTTGTGCCTGTTGGAAGCAGCATCCCTCCCCAGAGCCCTGTGGCATGGTCAAATGTTACGGTTGGCGCGCCGCCTGAACTTCACGGAATCTATGACTTTATTCACCGTGACCCTTCCACAATGATCCCATATCTTTCTACCTCCCGGGTACTGCCTCCTGGCAGGGTATTAAATTTTGCCGGATATACTCTCCCCTTATCAGGAGGCGGCACGGAACTGCTTAGAAAGGGAAAGCCTTTCTGGAAGTATCTGGCTGAACGAGACATCCCTGCCACCATCTTCAAAATGCCAGCCAACTTCCCGTGCCTGGACGATGGGGTGAAAATGGTTTCTGGCATGGGGACGCCTGATCTTCGGGGTGGGTACGGCAATTTCACCATCTTTACGACTGACAAAAAACACCTGGAGGCTAATTACTCGGGAGGAACAGTCATGCCGGCAGTGTTTAAGCAAGGAAGGGCATTAGCCATGCTTCCTGGTCCGGCAAATAGTCTAAGAGAGGGCAATCCTGCATCTGCGATAAGCCTTGGCGCATGGCGGGATAGCACAAATCCGACTGCTCGCATCAGAATTCAGGACGCCGAACTTCTCATGGCCGAAGGGGAATGGAGCGCATGGATAAAGATTTCTTTTCCAATGCTAGGCTCCTTATACAACGTGAAAGGCATCTGCAGGCTCTATATGCAGTCAGTACACCCTGAATTTACGTTGTATGTGTCCCCACTTAACATGGACCCTGGAGAACCTGCACTTCCGTTAGCCTCTCCCGAAGCTTACGGGGAGGAGTTGTCACGTAACGTGGGCCCCTTCTATACACAAGGCTTTCCTGAGGATACTAAAGCACTCTCCGAAGGCGTGTTTGCGGATGGCGAATACTTGGGGCTCGCCAGATATATCCTAAAGGAGTCGGAAAGGCTCTTTGAATATGAACTTGCCAGGTTTAGCAGGATGAATGAGGGGCTGCTCTTTTTCTATTTTGGAAGTCTTGACCTGAATTCCCATATGTTCTGGAGGGCAATAGATAGCGGGAGTCCTCTTTATACCGATAAGTTGCATGCAGGGTTCGGAGATACCCTCAAGGGGCTTTATGTTGAAATGGACCGGATAATCGGGAAAATATTCGACAAATTTGATCTCGCCGATCCGGATCTAATGGTTAGCATTATGTCTGACCACGGGTTTTGCCCTTTTCGTCGGCAGGTGAATCTAAATACCTGGCTTTACAAAAACGAATATCTTTCGCTCAAAACTCCTGTTGACCTTGATGATGAGGGTTACTTCAGTCGTGTGGACTGGGCAAAGACAGGTGCTTACAATTTGGGCATAAACGGTATTTATCTGAACTTGGAAGGGCGGGAGAGAACAGGCGCAGTGCCCCTGGCTCAGGCGATGGAAGTGCTTAACCAACTAAAGAGAGAGCTTCTGGAGCTCAGGGATCCGGTGACAGGGGCAACCGTCGTATCGCGGGTCAGGATTGTAGGGGAGGAAGAAAGGCATAGAAATCCACATGCACCAGACCTAATTGTTGGCTGGGCTACAGGTTACCGTACTTCATGGAGAAGCATTCTCGGGGGGTTCGAGCATGATATTATATCAGATAATCAGGATAAATGGAGCGGCGATCATTGTGTGGACCCCATGATTGTTCCCGCAATATTCATATCCAACAAAAAGGTGGTCAAGGAAGGGCCTCATTTGACTGATATTGGCCCCACAATACTCGCACACTTTGGAATTCAGACGCCTGCGGCCATGACGGGAAGGCCCCTGTGCGGGGTATGAACTACGATGGAGGGTTATATATGGCAAAGATCAAGATAGACGATGAGCTCTTCTCCAGGGTTAAGGGTTTTGCAGAAGAAAAAGGATATTCATCCGCTGAGGAGTTCATCGCTCATTTACTCGAGGTTGCGGTAAATCCAGATTTTGCTGGCGAAGAGGATGCTGATGTGCTTACCAGGCTGCGGGGCCTGGGCTATATTTCATAACCTAGCACATAGAATCGGATGGAATCCCTGCTGGAAACTGTTAATCGGGTCTTAGGATTGTTTTGGCTCGGCAATTGTTACTGGTCAATAGCCGTTATAAGCCTATTAAGTGCGGTACTGTTTCTTTTTATTTTTAAAAAGTCGTCCAACCAGGAAAAAATCCGCATGCACAAGAAGCGAGTCATGGGCAATATCCTGGAAATGGTTATCTATAAGGACCAAATCTGGGTCATGGCACGAAGCATAACCAGAATACTTGGCCATAATATGCTTTACTTCCTCTACACCCTACCGCCCCTCGCAATTATTGTTTTGCCTCTGGCACTCATTTCGATGCAGATCAATAACCGGTGCGGATATCGATCCTTCCAACCTGGAGAAAGTTTTATATTCAGGGCCGAACTGGATCCAAAAGCTGTAGCTGTATCACACGAGGAATTTTTATCAAAGTTGGCTTGTGAGACAGGCAACCGGACCAGGTTGGATACTTTGCCCCTAAGGATACCGGAGGAGGGAACTATAGAGTGGCGGGTCAGGGTGAGGGAGGATGCCAGTCCCGGGATAGAGACCCTCAGGATACTCGTCTCGGACAAATCCCAGGTTGCTGAGAGGCGTGTAGCTTTAGGTGGGGCTCCTTCCATTTCCTCACCTGAGAAAGTTAAGTGGGCTTGGTCGAAGGGTCTTATTCATAATGCAGAAGGTTTTCTCCCAAGGCAAAGCCCCTTTCGCACAATATCGGTGAAATATGAGAGGGCTGTGTATCCTTTTTTGCTATGGGAGACAGACGCTCTTGTTGTATATTTTATTCTTACAATGGTTTTTGCGCTGGCCCTTAAGCCATTTTTTAAGGTTGCCATTTAATTCTCAGCCTTCTGATTTTAAGTGTTCCTTGATTTGATAACAAGTTCAGTTCCTGACTTTTCTTGAGATCTCTGGAATGCGGGGTACGCCCTTCACTTTTACAGTTTTTACGTCGCTGCCTTTCAATATCTTCAGCCTTCAGCCTCCTCATCCCGCAAAAAGAGACCTTCCACCAGTGTGGTCAATTTGCCCCTTTATCAGAGCCCCCTTCACTCCTTAATTTTATGTTAGCAAAACCAGCGTCCTTTACAGGCATTGATAAATATGTAGAATTGTCCACAGCAAGGGTGAGCGGAACCGTCTGGGGAATTCAACGGGGGAGGTTTTATGAAACGAGCTCTTATTACGGGAATTACCGGCCAGGACGGATCTTATCTGGCCGATCTTCTTCTATCCAAAGGCTATGAGGTCCATGGAATGGTGCGCAGAGTTGCGCTGGAGGACCCGGTCCATCGGTTGCAGAGGCTAAGGGGCATACTGGACCGGATTACCCTTCACTCGGGGTCTCTGGAAAGCTACGCGAGCGTCTTCAATGTAGTTGAAAAGGTGAGGCCTGACGAGTGCTACCACCTTGCGGCCCAGAGCTTCGTGAGCTATTCGTTTGAAGATGCCTTCTCAACCATCAACAGCAACGTGAACGGGACCCTCTTTATCCTTTCGGCCCTCCATGAAAAGGCGCCTTCGTGCAGGTTCTACTTTGCGGCATCTAGCGAGATGTTCGGGAAGGTAAAGGAATCCCCTCAGAACGAAAATACGCCCTTTCATCCAAGATCTCCCTATGGGATATCCAAGGTGGCCGGATTTGATCTGACACGCAACTACAGGGAAGCCTATGGTATGTTTGCGTGCAGCGGGATACTCTTTAATCACGAATCTCCGAGGAGAGGCTTCGAGTTTGTGACGAGAAAGATCACGAACGGCGCGGCCAGGATAAAGGCAGGCCTGGAGAAGGAGGTTAGGCTCGGGAACCTTGAGGCAAGGAGGGACTGGGGCTTCTCAGGTGACTATGTGGAGGCCATGTGGCGGATGCTCCAGCATAATGAGCCTGATGACTATGTGATTGCAACCGGCAAGAGTCACTCGGTTAAAGAGTTTGCGGAAAAGGCCTTCCATGCGGTAGGTCTTGATTGGAAGAAATACGTGGTGGAGGATGAGATGTTTTACCGGCCCGCGGAGGTGATGGTGCTTCAGGGGGATAACTCAAAGGCCAAACGGATATTGGGCTGGGAGCCCAGGGTAAGCTTCGAGGAGCTTGTTAAGATGATGGTGGAAGAAGACCTGAAGACGGTGGGGCTGCATGTAGCGTAAAGCAGAAATGAGAAAAGCTGAGTGGTTTTCATCTACTCCTTTTCATAGCAGTGGTCACGAACGCTCCCAGGCTTCCATCTGCTTACGTGTATGTCGGATGCGCTCAGACCCCAAGGATTGTTCCTTCCCTTTTCTCTCATCCTGAAAATCATCTGTCTTATTATCTTTGGAGCCATGGAGGGCCTGAAGGCAGACACTGCGATTGAATTGGAGAGAACTCCAAATACGCTGGTGATGGGATCGTCCAATGCTATCCCTAAAGCTAAGAAATACAGGTTGGCCTTTATTTCCCTTCTATCTTTTCCAGGCAAGGCCTTGCCGGCGGGACTTTGAAGGAAACCTTCAATTATCTTCTTTATCTCCTCGCTTATCTCTGTGCGTCGGGCCATCGTCTTAGTGCGTGAGTGAATTCTGGTTGCAGCTAACATATCAGGAATGCAGGCTATTCTTCCCACCTGCGCAAGGCGAATCCACAGCTCGAAATCAAAGGAGTTCTTTAAGGCGCTATCAGGATAGCCGACGCGCTCCAGGGCCGATCGAGAGATAAACACGGATGGCTGAGGCAGAAATTGAAGATTGAGTAACTCTGTCAAAGCCGCGGATTTGACGCTTCGTTCAAGCAGTACAAGACCCTCAGAGTTGATAAGGATTTCTCCTCCACATATCGCAACTGCATCCGGATGTTTGTTGAAGGCGGAGAAAGCCCGGGCAATGGCGCCAGGCATGTAAAGATCATCGGAGTTAAGAAATGCTAATATGGAACCTGATGCGCGCCGCCATCCCTTTGATATTGCATCCGTTTGCCCTTCGTCAGGAGCACTTTCCCAATATGTGAGCCATTTATTGTAGCCTTTGATGATATCCACGCTTCCATCGGAACTTCCCCCGTCGAATATCATATATTCGACACTAGGATATTCCTGGAGAAGGACAGAGCGTATAGTTTCTTCAAGAAACAGCGCTTGGTTGTAGGATGGGGTCACGACTGTGACGAGTACTGCCTGCCCGTCCGGCTCTTGAATCTGTTCTGCCTCAGTCCAGGGCCATCCGGTCTTCCCGTTTGAATGGGGGAGTTCTTCAATTCTCACATCACGCATAGGCCCTTCATCGTATTTTTTTATCGTTAAAAGGCGGATCGATTCTGACTTTATGGCACGCCAAGGACTGTTTCGAGCATCAGAGGCCTGAAAACACCACAAAAATACTGGAAGTTGTGAGGTCAGTCAAGGATTGCCTCTTTCTTCGTGTTTACATGCGGGAGAATATGGTCTATAAAATGATATTATAAGCTCATTAAAAGGAGGCAATCATGAACTATATGGCAGTGAAAGATCTTAAAAAGACACGCTCGTTAAGGGAGAGACTCGCAAAGGAAGGAGAGTTGATCCTTACAAAGGATGGGCAGCCTTTTGCTTTGCTTATTGGGATCGCGCCGGAAAACGTTGAGGGCTCCCTTAATGAGATACGGCGGGCCATGTTCTCTGCGGCTGTTATGGAGGCACGGAAAAAATCTGTTTCAAACCCGCCGAATGAGGCCGTAATTGAGGATGAAATAATGAAGAGCCGAAAAAACCGTGGCCTGAAATGAAAATCGTTCTTGATACCAACGTATTGATTTCCGGCATGCTTAATCCTTCCGGCCCACCCGGGAAAATCATAGATCTATTGAGATCAGGCGCATTGCAACTTGTAGTGGATGATAGAATATTGAGTGAATATACCGATGTACTTCGTAGAAGGTATTTTCTCCGATATTTCGGGGAATCAGAACGGGAACGCATCATTGAGTATGTCCCCGGAAATTCCTATTATACCTTATCAAAAGTCGTGGTTAGTGGCATCCCTGATCAAGGAGACGCACCTTTTCTGGAAATAGCCTTAAGTGAAGGGGTTCCCTTGATCACCGACAATCTAAAGCATTACCCTGAGACGGCCAGAATGGGGTGTATTGTCCTCTCGCCAAACCAGTTTATCGAGCGGTTTGTCGCCAAATAGGGGACGCCCTTCATTTTTACAGTTTTCTCGTCGCTGCCTTTCAATATCTTCAGCCTCTTCATCCCGCAAAAAGTGACCTTCCGCTGGCCATGGAGCCCATGGAGCTTGCCTAGATGCGATTTATGGTAGATGAGTGCACTGGCCCATCTGTAGCGCGATGGCTGCGGACAAATGGGCATGAAGTTTTCTCAGTGTATGAAGAGGCCTGCGGCATGCGCGATGATGAGATCATTGTGAAAGCGTTTGCTGAGGATTGGATTCTGATTACTAATGAGCCAATTGCAAAACTATGACCACGCGTCATTCCGGCGAGAGCCGGAACCCATAACGCATTGATTCAAGGAGAGACTGGATTCGCCGATCAAGTCGGGGAATGGCGAAACTGTGAATTTTGCAATTGCCTCCATTGATAAAAAAGGTCGTCGTCCTTAAGGGGATGCCTTACCGGCTTCTGATGAAAGAATGACTGCCATCACATCTTCGAGAGAAGTCTCCATCGAAGCATCTGGCGCTGGCTTGCCGCTGACGTGCTTGTGATGTGGAAAGGTTCTGAGTTTCGTGTGGTGGGGTGCATTGTCCCAGCCGAACTTTAACTGATTTTCCCCGGTGAGCCAGTAATAGCTGTACCGCTTGAGCTTGTCGCCGCTCCACTGTTCAGTAACCCGAAGATTGGCTCCATCATTGAAATACAGGATCAATTGCAGGGTCTCCCCATCGAGTTCGAGAACAACAATGCGAGCGACTTGATTGGCGAAAACAGCCTCAATTTCAAGCAGTCGCTCAGTCGCCAACATCGCCGGTTGCCTGCGGATGGAAGCCCTCACCGGCGATTCCCTCCAAGGCGAGGATATCCCGGCTTACTGCTTCCAGAACCTCCTGCCAGTGATGCCACATTACGTAGTCATCGTGTATCTCATAACCGGCATCATCGGGTAATCCGTCTGTGTCAACCTGCGACAGGGTCTTGTGATACTTGCCTTCAAAGTTGCGTATCTTGCTTTGAGCCAGGAACTGCCGTTTCCGGAGGCTCGAAAGCCTCAGGGCTGTGCCGTAGCCGATAATTGCCTCTCGTTCTGAGCGAGGCAGCGTAAGAAAGGCTTTCTCCAACTGTACTGCTGTTCCAACTGTCATTGATATACCTCCAACGCTATCCCCTGGATCCCACGAGCAAAACCTGAAATGACAGCGTTGCCGGGAACTCAGGGCTTAATTCGATCTTTTATACTACCGACCAGATTATACCTCGGAACGGCCTGGCCTTGCAACTCCTCCATCGTCGCCTGTCAAGGCTGGCTGATCCATTCGCGCCGGACGATCTTCCACACAGTCAGTGCGATGATCTTATCCGGGTGAAGTCTTCTGCGTTTTGCTCACTCCCCGTGCCAACTAGGGGACGTAGTTCAGGTGCGGCCGGGCAAGGTCGCGTAATCCAGCGGGTGGGAAGCCCGTCCCGGAAGGCTGAGTCGGCCACCGGGTAGCAAGTCCTTGGAGGAGCTGTGGTAACATAGCGCTTTAAGCGTAGGACAGCGAGCAGACAGGCCGTAAGCCGAAAGGTTGAAGGGATTGAGCCTCGTAA
>JBGSUA010000182.1:0-14073 GCA_041753575.1 Desulfatiglandaceae bacterium | reverse complement strand
AGAAGCCGCGTGCGGCAAGGCGTCAATAAAAGACTGGTTGTGAACGTGTCGTTGTCATTGAAGAAGCCGGTCTACTCGACGTCCTCAGGTATGTAAGGAAATACCTTCTTGAGGTTTACTACTCTGTTGTTGAAAATGATGTTCAGATCTTCCTCTTTGAGACTCTTTAGTGCCTGGTGCTCGGTCTTTCTGAGATCCGGCAAAAGGATATCTCCTTTTCCCGCAAGAAATACAAGGACATTCCCCAATCCGAACAGGTCGAAACCATAGATATTCTCCCTGTGCCGGTAGTTGTAATCGAAGTCTATCCAACTGTAATCCCCGTTGTCCTCATCTATCAGGATGTGGTCTCGTCTTATGTCGCCGTGCCTTTCGCCGTTCTCGTGGAGAAAGCGGATGGCGCGCACACACTCCATGAAGCGACCGAGGATGCCCGGGAACAATTCTCGGAAGTATGTCTCGTGTTGCATCTCAATTCCCTGGACATGGGATGGCAAGGATTCCCCTTTTATGATATCAAGGATGCGCACGATGTTTCCCTTATCGTCCGTAACGGAGAATCCCTGCATGAAATACTTTTTGCCCCTGACCAGATCCAGGATTCGGGCCTCTTTCTTAGGGCTTCTAAAACGCTCGAACTGGATGTCTCCGACGCGGGCGGTGAACTTCTCGTAGAAGACCAGTTTGATAATCTTACGGCTTCCGTCTTTCAGATCAATGGCATATTTGACCCAGAACTTGGGTTCATCTTCGAGTCCGAATCGGAGTTCCTTGGCGTTGTGGCGGATCAGATAGGGGTTTTCCTTGAGAACAACCACGTCGTCATATTCTATACGGAAGAAGTCTGTGGTGTCCGTGTGTACTCGGATGCTTCGAGGCACCTGATAAGGGGGAAGCCATCGGGCGGCCATCTCGATAAGCTTATCCTGGGTGACAATTTCCATCATGATCCCGTTATGCTAACCCTCTGCTTACTGATGATAGAAATCGTTAATAGTATCGAAAGAATCTTATGAAAGTCGGCCTTGCCGGTCAAGGAAGAAATCAATGCATCCCTCTTGACTTGAGGGATGATGCGCCACTATGCTCATCCCTGCTAAGTGTTGGCTCGTTACGCCCCTTCCTCAATGGAGACTTGAAATCCTCTTGGTTCGTTGCCGAGATATTGGATGGAGGAAAGCAGCATGGAAATCGAGTTCTACAGACAAGTTCTGGACAGCATAGCGGATGGGGTCTATTTCGTTGACAGGGAAAGGCGCATAACCTTCTGGAACAGGGGGGCTGAGCGTATAAGCGGTTACGCGGCCGGGGAGGTTATCGGAAGGTCCTGCGCTGATAATATATTCAGGCACGTGGATGCCTCCGGAACGCAGCTCTGCATTACAGGATGTCCTTTGGAGGCGGTGATTGCGGACGGGGCCATGAGGGAGGCCCAGGTCTTTCTCCACCATAAGCTGGGTCACAGGGTGCCTGTGGATGTGAGGGCCACGGCCATGCGTGGTTCAAAGGGAGAGATCCTTGGGGCTGTTGAGATATTCAACAGCAACGCAAAGCAGATCAATGTGTTGGAGGAAATCCAGAAGCTCAGGAGGGAGATCCTAACAGACCCCTTGACCGGCATAGGCAACAGGAGATACGCAGAGATGCGTCTTGCGGGTTGCGAAAAGGACCAAAAGGATTACGGCATCCCTTTTGCTGTCTTGTTCGTTGACATTGACTACTTTAAGCACGTTAATGATACTTGGGGCCATGATGTGGGTGACAAGGTACTGAGCATGGTTGCCAGGGTTCTGTCAAACGCCCTTAGGGGGCTTGATGCCGCCTGCCGCTGGGGAGGAGAGGAGTTTGTCGTAGTAACGCGCAATATGTCGAAAGAGGGATTGGGCAACCTCGGAGAGAGGCTCCGGATGCTGATTGAGCAAAGCTGGTTTGAGCACTTGGAAGAAAGGATTGCCGTAACAGCCTCTTTCGGGGGCGCCCTGTCTCAAGCCGGGGAATCTGGGCTGGATGTGGTAAGGCGTGCCGACTTGCAGGTTTACAGGAGCAAAGAAGAGGGCAGAAACAGGGTCAGCATTGATTCCTAAGCTCTACTCAGGCCGCAGAATATCTTTCGAAGCGTGCGTTCATCAATGCGGCTCATAAGTAGCCTGTCATAATCGGTTTCCTGCTCGGGCCTTTCAATAGAACCTTCGTTGTATGCAAGGGGGCCGGGCTCGACTAACAGACAGTCGCGTCGGATATCCGGATCAAGTCCGCGATTGTTATCTATCCAGCAGTTGCAGAAGTCATGGGGGCCTACGCAGAGAAACACGATATCATCAAATTTCCTCATGCAGATAAGCCGGTATCCCGCACCCAGGTTGAACTTCCTGGAATTGGGTATCCTAGCTTCCCCATATTTTGTTATGGTTTTGGTGCTCTGGGGGAGCATCCTATTCCTGGATGCGTAAGCTCGTATGAGCTTTTCGGCACGTTCCGATACAAGGGAGGCTTTGCCGCCGCCTTTTTTGAGCTCCTCCAGCCACTTTCTAAACTGTGGTTCCCTGTAGATATAAACTGCCATATCAATCCGTATATTTCAGGACCTGCCGAATGCCCCGCAGGCAAGAAAGGCGGCCCCCAGGGCCCCCATCATCTGAGGTTGTGCCGGGACGCTGACGGGGCTGTCCATGGCCTCTTCCAGAAGTTTTATCATGCATGGATTCAGGGCCACTCCTCCAGCGAAGATCAGAGGCTGGGCAGCGGAGACCCTCTTGAGCATGGATACCGCCCTTCGCACAACGGACCTGTGAAGGCCCATAGCTATGTCGCGGCGGTTTTCCCCTTTTGCCACCAGGGATGTGACCTCGGATTCTGCAAAGACGGTGCACATGCTGTTTATCTGTATGGGCTTTGAGGCCTTAAGGGCCTCAAGCCCGAATTCCGAGAGGCTGTAGCCGAGGGACCTAGCCATAATCTCAAGGAACTTCCCGGTGCCGGCCGCACATCGGTCATTCATCTCGAACTTCGCGACCCTTCCGTCTTCGGTGAGTGCTATGGCCTTGCTGTCCTGGCCGCCTATGTCCAGGATGGTCCTTGCATCCGGGAAAACGGATCTGACCCCTAGCGCATAGGCCTTTATTTCAGTGACGGTAGGGGCCTCAAAGGCTATCTCGAAGAGAGCCCTTCCGTAGCCGGTTGCCATGATGCGGTCGTAGGAGAGGCCCTCAAGGATGGTTTTTGCCTGGGATATCGGGTCATAGCCGGTGTCCGTCTGCCTGGATTCAATTACCCGGCCCCCCTCCACGACAACAACCTCGATGGAGCGGGAGCCGATATCAATGCCGGCGCATCTGGGATAATCCAAGCCGACTTCTCCCTACTTTGAGCCGATCATTTCGATGAAGGCCTGGATCCTGGTCTTGAGCTGACCGGCGTCCTCGCTGCCGTAATCCGTCTCGACCCTCAATGTGGGTATGCGTGCCGATTCGAGTTCCTTTTCAACCGGTATGGATTCCATGATGTATGGCTGGCAGAACTGAAGACTGTAGTGTATAACTCCGTCGGCTTTGTAATCCCCGGCCATCTCCTTTACGTGGGCGATCCTGTCCGGGTTGGGCGTGAAGATGGCGCAGTCAACCTGAAAGTGGCGCTCAACAATGGCATCCATGAGATCATCAACCGTCTCGCCCTTGGGCTCCATCAGATTTCTGGTTCCCCTCTCTCCGACGCAGGATTCCTCTCCGACTATGACGGCGCCAGAGGTCTCTATGATCCATGGCAACTTCCAGTTTGGGACCGCCATGGGGCATCCTGAAAGGAGAACTCGTGGGGCGCCCTTGGGGAAAACCCCTTCACCCCTGGAGATTCTCGTTTCAAGCTCATCGCATATCCTGTTTACAGAGTTCGTAAAGCGCACCGGATCGTCATAGAAAAAGACCTGATTTATAAGAAGTGCATCAAGACCTGATATGGCGGCAGGATCAGCCTTCCTTAGTTTTGCGAGCCTGTGAATAGCCTTTCTCTTGTTGTTGACTATCTCTATACCTATTTTGAGCTTTGCCGCGTCAATCTCGACTCCTGTAAGCTCTTCAACTGCCGTCTTAAAGCGCAGATATTCAGTTCTCAGAAGTTCTCTGCCGCCTGCTGTTTTCACCTGGGGAAGGTCCATCACGTAAAGGTTGGAAACCAGCTTACCCAACGTCTCGTAGGACTTTTTCTTTCCGTCACAGGTGTTTTCACCAACTATCATGTCCGCCGACTCGATGTAGGGGCATACCTTTCCAAGCTTGAAGCCGAAGGCGGATTTGATGAGGGCGCAGGTGTTGCGGGGGAGATACTTCTCCACCTCTTCTGTGGCAAAATCCGCTCCTGTGCAGAGCCCAACTAGAGTGGCATCGGCGGCCCTCACAACTTCTTCAGGTACAAAGACGCAGAAAGAGCCTATGACTTTTCTGCCTGCCGCCTTCTCATCCATCAATTCTTTCACCCTCAGGCCGTGGACCTGGCTTACCACAAAGTCAAAATACTCCATGCCCTTGGGACGATGCTCCTGGGTCATGAAGACGTCCTTGTATCCTTGGCCGAGCGCCGCCAGCAGCGCGTCGTGGGCCGCCAGATCAAGCCCGAGGTCCTTCCACATGGTTCTGTAATCTTCGCTCATAGATAGTTCTCCTTCGTGATTTGTATTGATTGCTGCCCGCTGGTTCAGCGGGCAAAGAAGCGATCTTGCCCTACAGGGTAAGGCGTTGGCGGATCACTCATGTAAAGCCGAGCGGGTATGTGCGCGGATGGTACATAGGATTTCAGAATAACAGTGATTACCATTGTGTCAAACTGGAATTTCCGAACGAATCTGGATGATTGTAAGGCTATTCCGATGGATCGGGTGACTTGCTTGGCTTGAGGGAACCTGCGATGAGGAGCGAATTGAGGAAGGTTTGCTTTTCCGTTACTAACTGGGCGTCTAACTGATGTGGGGAGTAGTGCCGGTGCAGGCAAGGCATTTGGAGCCGTCCTCAGCCGGACAGGCTTCCAGGCAGACAGGGCAGCGAACTATGGCGCTCATGCTATGGCGTCCCAGGAATTCTTGGGCGATCTTAATAGGGATGGTGGTGCAGACCGAATCGTCAGCCTCTTCTATCCAGGCGAGGAGTCGGTCGAGGTCCTGATAATTCTTCCCGGCTACCTTTAGGAACCATCTCTTGATCTGAGGCCATTGCCCCAGTTTCCTAAGATCCAGGAACTCACTGAACCCAGCACCGTTGTGCTTGTCGAAGAGGCTCAGGGCAAACCTTCCCAAGTTGATTACCTTGAGCCTCTGATTGCCCACACTTCACGCAGTCAGAAGTTGAACCGCGTCAGGAAGGCACTTGGGCGTTTCCACTATGGCCTCAGCCAGGACTTGTAACAAGAGTGGACAGGAGACGCCTCACAGTGTTACCCCGCTGCGTCCTATGGCGCATAGACTTATCGAAGTTCACCTGGTAAAAGATGCCTCTACCCTCACGTATTCTACTTATATAACCACCTCTGTCCAGGTCGCCTATTATCAGTCGTACCATGCGCTCAGTGATCCCAACTTCATGAGATATCTCCCTCGCGGTTATGCGGGGGTGTTTGGCTACCAGCAACAGAACCGCTGCATGGTTTGTAATGAAAGTCCACCCCTGATTGCGCTCACACTCACTACTGCCTATTTTGTAATCAACATTGCGCATGGGCCTAAACCATCAAGAAATTATTGGATGTATTCGTTTCTTAATCAAACTGTCTCAGGCTTGAGGCTGAGCAGCCAAAGCTGACGTACACCAGATCCTCTAGGAGATGTTTATGTGGAATTGAAGTCCATTGTCAAGACCGATTTTGATTGAAAATTATGGTCAGATGAAATGAATTAGCAATGTCTTACGGCTGGTGGCATACCTCAATTCCCGCTGTGTTTCAAATAGTCTTTGCCAGAGGAGTCTGCGCCCGAGAGGGCGGAGGAAGCCTTTGACAAGAAAACTAGGCGGGGGCTGTCCTAACTCTTCCTGAGGGAATATTGACGCATCAAGTATCGGAAGTAATCGAATACTGCGGCACTCTATATTCCTTATTGACAAAGAAGGGATTCTGGTAGAATAAAGTCATGAAATGTATTTCATGAATCAGGATTCCAATGTATTAATGTATAACACCGGCAATAAGGTAATCGTTTTCTATCCAATTACTCTAATTGTGGGTAAAGATATATTAAAGTGATAATAATTTATTCAAAATTTACACAAAAAATAGGCTCACTAATATGTTTGTTTATATTTATTTATATTTATTCTAATTATATCAACCAAGACAGAGATCGAGAAAACACCTTTTTCATTTATTACTGTCAATGTACTGGTAACTTCAGCTCAGAGGCCAGGCATTGCAAGATCGAGAATCGCCTCGAAATCGCCCGCATCGCAGCAGTGGCTAATTCCGATACGGTCATCTCAGAAAATTCTATCCAAGAAGCATCTTTAAGTCCTATTCCTGAAGATCTTCTCACCTATCCCTCCCGAGCTCCACCATGCGCAACTGCTATTCTGTGAATATCCATTGGATTAAATGGGATTGGAGTTATTTGGCGTTATGCCTCTCCATCGCATCGGGGTGAGAAGTCGCCCGTATGTTGTGCGCTGGGATGGAGACATCTAAAAGGGAAATCTCTTTTTGATGCTAAACACAATAATAAGCCAAAAAAGGAGTTAGCTATGAGTAATTATTTAACACATAGATTTATGGGTATTCTTTTCTTGCTTCCTCTGTTAGCGCTGTCACTGAGCGGCTGTGACAATCCTCCCTGGGAAGGCGGGATGGTACTGGTTCTTAAGGTCGATATGCCTAAGGAAGGCGCAAAGGTTAGTGCGTCTCCGATAACGGTGAGCGGTCGCGTAGCTGGAACCGAAAGCAAAGTGGCGAAGGTGAGCGTTAATGGCATAGACGTGCCTGTCAAAGACGACAAGTACTCCACCACTGTTACGCTAAGTGAGGGCCAGAATGTCATCAATATTGTCGCGACATCAGGTCAGGCCAAGTTGACTGAGAAACGAACCGTCACTTATGCACCGGCTAAAAAGTAGTCTTTGAGGTTAAGGGTCTGACCTATTGTTCAACTTTGAAAAAAGGTAGCTTCCGCTGTGGAAGTGCCCTTACGCAGGGTCTTGGCCGAATTGCTTAAGGGCTTTCTGAAAGAGGGACACTGGGGTCGGACCCGATGCGACTGAGGCCAGGGAAAAGGCTACGACCATGGCGGCAAGGGCCGACGGATAGTAGAATGACCGGGGCGAGGCTGCCACCGCGGATCCGACAATGACAGGGGATACGGCTGCGGAAGGGTGCGTCGGCGAACCGCCGCTATCCAGTAAGTCAACTGATCCGCTGAGGATGTCATTCAGGCAGAATTCCTCTATCTATCTCCTGTAAATGCGTGGCGGTTAGGCCTTCTTTCAAGGCTTTCCAGGGCCAGATAAAAGACAAGACCCATGAGGCCCATGGCCAAGATGCCGGCAGATAGATGAACCTGAAAAGCGCCATGGCTATACCCATCAGCGAGCTTGAGGCACCAGAAGTTCTGCCCACATTACATATCACTCATCTTTGATCTAAGCTCTTCGATGAGAAGACTCCCACGGCAGAGTAATAGGGAAGAGAATCAAGTGTGGGCAGTAAAGCTATCCTCGGTGGCTCATCGGCAGCCTTGGCTGTGAGACTTGTTAGGGGCAAAGATATCAGCAGCGCAAGAACGCATTTCACGCATGTACTAAATTTCATCCTATTTGATCCCTCAGGAAGAATAAAACAGTGGGTGAGAGTCCAGATCATGGTGTTCTTGTTATCAAGATGCTGACAGCCGTTCAGCAAAGCTCTTCCATCACCAGGTCGTGAAGGACGGGCCTGAATGTTCGTATCTTTATGTTTTCCCTTGTGGGATGAACCCGGTTGGTGAGCAGGGTGACGCAGATCTCTCTTTCAAGATCTATCCACACTGATGTTCCCGTGAAGCCAAGGTGCCCGACGCTTTTCTTAGAGAAATACCTTCCCGAGCTGGATCCGCTGGAAGAGGGGGTATCCCAGCCAAGGGCCCAGGTGTTTTCATCAGGAGCCCCTGCCCGCCTGAAGAACTCCCTAACGGTATCAGGGTTGAAGAAATCTCTTCTTTCACCATTGTAGTTGGCGAGCAGGAGGTTCAAAAGACGGTCCACCTCCTCGGCCGTTCCGAATAATCCGGCATGGCCGGAAAAGCCTCCCAACACCCATGCGTTTTCATCATGGGTTTCCCCCTCAAGGACCTTCCCCCGCCAGGGGCAATTCTCTGTGGCGGCAAATGTGTCATTAGGGAATCCATGATCCGCCCGGGAAAGAAATGTCCTTTTAAGGCCAAGAGGCATGAACAGGGTTTTCGAGATATAGTCGCCTAAATCCATTGATACAAGGCCCTCTATCACCCACTCAAGCATCATAAATCCCAAATCACTGTAGTTGGTTTTTTTTGAAGGGATTGATTCCAGAGGCATATCCTTCAGCATCCCCCTCAAAGCGGTCCTTCGTTGCGACGGGGGGAGGGTCTGGAGCGTCAGGTAGAAGGGATGCCAGGCAGGCATGCCCGAGCAATGACTGAGGATATCTCTTATGCGAATGGATGCCTTGAGTTCCGGGAAGATGGAAGGGAGAAGAGCCGAAAGCCTGTCATCCGGATGAAGGCCTGCGTGATCTACAAGACTCATTATTGCGGAGGTAGTGGCTAGAGGCTTGGTAAGAGAAGCCAGGTCAAATATCGTGTCGCAGCTTAGCGGAGATGGGCTCGGTATGGTATTGCGGCATCCCACGGTGCAGCTAAAAACTGGCTTCCCCTTGCGTGATACCGTGAGTACGGCACCGGGAAAGACCCCGTCTGCCACGCCGTTTATAAGCAGCGTCCGAAGCCTTTCCATTCAAATCCTCCTCAAGCCTCTGATCCGGGCCTGGAAGGCCTCTTTCATTTTCTAGAAGACCCCAGGTCTCTTACCACCATGAGATGACCCTGTCATGCGAAAAAACACTCTCCAGCAAGTTGCCATAGTCGGCTCCGTCTTCGTAGAGCCTGTAAACGGAGGTTTCTTCACCTTCCGATAGACTGGTCATGAGTTTTTCGGTAAGTTCATCCGGTTTGGTCTTAAGCACATGCAGAACTTTCACTTTCGACTCCTAAAACGGGATTATCAGATCCATCTCTTTAAGCTTATTTGCAATATCCTCTATGGACATATATTCAAAGCCGTGTTTTTCAACATTAACCTTGTTGTTGGAAAAATACCTGCACTCCATGTCCGTGAGCCATTCAAGGTTTTCCTTGTATTTTTCAGTCGTATCAACCTCGACGTCTATAACGAACATGTATGAATAAAAATTTTCAACGGCAAGCCCCAATGTGGAACGGGAACCCTCCCACAGGTCTTCCTTTTTTCTAATAAGGAAAGCTACGTGACGAATGTTTTCCATTGAGAATAAACCTCCTAAAAGACCAGGTAGCGCTCACATTCTTCAATCAGTTCTCCGTTCCGGGCCTGGGTGGCGTAATCCTTTTCCTCGATGCCGGGAACGGGTCTCTTAAGATTGTTGCTTTCAAAGCCTACGTTACAGAGCGCCATCTTCGCCAGGCCTTGAAGTTGCTTGAAACGAGGATCTTGCGTCAGAAGGGTTCCTTTATGACTAAAAAATATACTGACCTCAATATCGTTGCTCCTTGCCGCTCGGCAAAGCGATATTACTTTATCAAGATGTGTGTCTGAACTCACAAAGAGTCCGAGAGACCTAGCCATTTCCTTCCTCCTTGAAGGCCTACTTGACCTTTATATAGAAACGGGAAAAGCCTTCGTCCTGTTTTTCTCCCAGATACTCGTGCCCCCCCCGCTTTGCAAATGCCGGAAGATCATTCTTTGTGCCGGGATCTGTTCCCAGGATCTCAAGTATCTGTCCGGACTTCATTGTGCCGATTGTCTTTTTGGTCTTGAGAATGGGCATGGGGCAGCTAAGGCCCCTGCAGTCAAGAGTTTCGTTTGCTTTATAATCAGTCATAAAAAAATCCTCCTTTTTTACCTGTAATGATACGAATCAAATAAATCGGTTACAAATTATTACATCTCCACCATAAATTTCTCGGTCTTCTCGTTCCAGGTCGTTATCAGATAATAGATCAGGAGAACGACTATAAGGGCTATAATGGACCAGCGATATCCTATGTAATGGGGCAGAAAAACCCTGTGTCCCATAAGTGCGGTAAGGGCCTGGCTTGCATCAATGGCCCTTTCCGCAAGCGAGACGGTGAGGGAGAAAAAGGCCACTGCGAGCATAAGCTTTATCTGGCCTTCTCCCGCCCTCCAGACTGAGCCGCTCCCGCAGCCGCCGGCTATTACCATTCCAAAGCCAAAGATGATGCCTCCCACAAGTCCTCCAAGCCAGAATGCCTGGGGAACATAGACCATCTCATCTCTGAGTCCCGTCCATTTCAGGGCGGCGGAGCCCAGGATGACTATAATGATGCTGATAGCTACAGCCCTTGGCACCTCAGCCTCTCCTGTCATGAATGGATCCCTGAAGGCCCTGACAAAGCATAGTCTTGTCCTCTGGATAATAATGCCTATGGCAACACCGCACAACGCAAGTACCCCCTCCCTCGTAAGGGCCATGTCAGCATAAATCCAGGTAAAGACGATGGCCGCGAGAACAGCCAGAACTCCGATGTAGGGCTCCGCCGCAAGGAAATTGAGCCCCTTTCCAGCCCCGGAGTCAATAGATCCGCCGGCGGATCCGGTGGTGATATGCTCCAGTTCCCAATATACGTAACGCAGCCCCAGATAGGCGCCCATAATAAGGCCGATCATCATGGCTATGCCGCTTAAAGAAAGGGCCCCGATGGCGCTGTAAAACCCTCCGACATTGCAGCCTCCAGCCATGGCGGCGCCTATGCCCATGAGTATGCCTCCAACTGCGCCCTTAAGAAGTTCAAAGGGAGGAGCCATCCGGATTGCAAACTGCTTTGACAGGAGGGCAGACGCGAATGAACCCCAGAGGAGTCCTAGTACTATTAGCGAATTGGTGCTTAGTAACGGTGAAGCCGGGGTCTGGGAATAGAGACCGATACCCTTGAAGAACCAGTCCCCCCAGTTCCTTAATCCTCCAACAACACCCCAGGGCCTCGCCCAGGCGAATGTGATCACGCTCATAATGCCCAGGAGTACCCCGCCCAGCCATATAGGCCAGTTTTCATAAAAGACGGCGCCGTATCCGCGCCGCAGCATATCCATCAAGGCACTTTCTTCTTTATCTTGGCTCATGGCAACCTCGTCATGCTTAAGTGTGATCTAACAGCCTTCGTCCTGGATAATTTTGAACTCCGGGTCCTTCTTAGGAGGCGCCGAAGATGGCGGTGGCGGGGGGGCTGATGGTTGAGTCGGAGATTCCTTTATCGCGGGGGAGGGGGGGACGGGAGAACCTGTCGAAGACGGGGCCTCACGCCTTATGGATGCGTCGGGGAGTATCAGCCTGGTATCCTTTTCCACCTTTTCAGCAAGGGCAAAGATCACTGTTTGATCATAAAACCGCCAGGCTGACTGATTCGCTGGGTCAGCCTGTATCGCCTTTCTGAAGTATTCTTTCGCGTCAAGGTATTTTCCCCTCATGTAGGCCTCTTTTCCGAACTGAAGCATTTTAGCGCATATTGCTTTTTTGTCCGGTAAGCTGTCCTGAGCGTAGGTAGCCGAGGCAAGGCCAAAAAGCGTAAAAACGAAAACCAGGATCAGAAACGCCTTAAATGATTTGCCTACCATAAGCATACTCCTTGTTTAATATTTTAATTCGGATGATGGGATAAAAACCTAGCAAAGAAAACTTTTCAAGTCAAATGCCTATCCGCATGCCTGCGTTGATGTCAAGATCTATATCAAACAAATTTGTATGAAATAATGTGTTTAGCAACAAAAGTGGTACTATTGTATGTAGACCCGCCATCCTTGTTACAAAAATAAAAGTTATAATATCAAGATGTTAAGCTCACGATGTCTGTGTGGTACGCCTGTTGCTCTATAGGGGGCCATGCATTTCTTTTTGAACCAGACCATTTTATAGGGATTACGGGAGGAGGTTTTGAGATGAAGGTTATATTGGCAATTTTATTATTAGTGCTTTTTGGGGCGAGAATGGTATTGGCAGGCGATGAACCGCCGACGCCAGCGTCGAACAAGGAGGCCATCGCTCTTGTTCAGAGCCATGCTGATTATGTATGGACGCTTGTTGCCGCGGCCCTTGTTTTCTTCATGCAGGCAGGATTTGCTATGGTGGAGACGGGTTTCACGAGGGCAAAGAACGCGGTGAACATCATGATGAAAAACCTTATGGATTTTGCTCTCGGCTCAATAGTTTATTGGGCTGTGGGTTTCGCCCTTATGTTCGGTGTATCGAAGGCAGGCTTGTTCGGGACATCAGGTTTCTTCCTCAGCTATTACAGTCCTGGAGGAGATCCATGGGTTCTGGCCTTCTGGATGTTTCAGGTTGTATTTGCCGCCACTGCCGCAACGATTGTGTCCGGAGCGATGGCTGAGAGGACAAGGTTTTCTGCCTATCTGATCTACACGGTCTTCGTCAGTGCTATTATTTACCCCATCTTTGGGAGCTGGGCCTGGGGCGGGCTTTTCAAAGGGGGTGGCTGGCTGGAACAGCTTGGATTTATTGATTTTGCCGGTTCTACTGTAGTGCACTCAGTTGGAGGATGGGCCGCGCTTGCCGGCGCGATTATGCTGGGGCCAAGGCTTGGCAAGTACGGGGCCGACGGTCATATAAAGCCTATCCTCGGTCACAATATGCCGCTTGCCGCCCTGGGAGTCTTCATATTGTGGCTGGGATGGTTCGGATTTAATCCTGGATCCACTACGGCAGCAAACAAGAACATTGCCATGATTTTTCTGAACACAAATATGGCCGCGGCAGCGGGATGCGTGATGGCGATGTTTACTTCATGGCTTAAATTCGGGAAACCTGATATCGGCATGAGTCTGAACGGGGCGCTTGCAGGTCTTGTTGCTATAACAAGCTCCTGCGCCACTGTGTTGCCGACAAGCTCCGTGGTTATAGGCGCAATTGCAGGTGTGATAGTTGTGTTTTCAGTAGTTTTCTTTGAAAGAAGGAAAATAGATGATCCCGTGGGGGCAATATCAGTCCATGGGGTAAACGGCGCCTGGGGAACCATTGCCGCAGCCCTTTTTCACATGGAGGGATTTTCCTTTAAAGTCCTGGGGGTGCAGATCCTGGGGGTGGTTACCTGCTTCATCTGGACCTTTGTAACGGCGTTGATCCTGTTTTGGGTCATTAAGAAGACTGTCGGGCTGAGGGTTACAGAGCAAGAGGAAGCAGAGGGGCTTGATCTGGGAGAGCACGCTGCAAATGCCTATCCTGACTTTGCAGTATCTGCATACGCACAAAAATAATGTTGGCAGAGTCTTGAAATCATCAACCATTAAGGAGGAGGAAAAAAATGAAAAAGAAAGTAATCTTGGGAGTGTTTCTAACTGTGTTCGGTTCTTTAATGCTGGATATATCCTACGGAGCTGTAGAGGAGGAGAAGCCAACCGCATCTGTTGATGCGGGCGCCTTTTCAAAATATGTCTGGCGCGGTTTTGAGCTGAGTAAGGATAGTGTCGTTGTTCAACCTTCCATGACCGTGGCCTTTAAGGGCGCGAGCCTTAACCTATGGGGCAATCTTGACACTGATGTCCACGGAGACGATAGGGATGAGGCCAAATGGAATGAAACCGATCTTACCGCGGCATACGAAAAACGCATTGGTATTGTTACCCTTTCAGGAGGGTTCATCTATTATGCCCTCGACGCGGTTGATGACTCAAGGGAGTTTTATATCAGCGCTTCGGTGGATACGCTCCTTTCCCCTACAATAACGGTCTATCGTGAGGTGGCCCATCTGCCCTCATGGTACCTGAGCCTGGGGCTGTCTCATTCATTTGAGCTACCTAAGGGAATAACCTTGGATGTTGCTGGCTCGGCAGGATATTACAGTTCGGATGACGAGGATTTTGTCGAAGT
>JBGSUA010000181.1:0-8183 GCA_041753575.1 Desulfatiglandaceae bacterium | reverse complement strand
GTATCGTTCCTTCAGGCGGCCAATCCGCTCAAGAACCTTCTCATAACTCTTTATGCCGTTCTTTTTGCTCAGGCCTGCCTCTATCTTCTTGAGCCCTTCCTCGAATCGCTGCCGGGATAGATTCTTGATCCCTTCTTCCTTTATGACCGTAAACTTCTGTCTGATTTGAGCGCTTGCGGGTGGGAGTCCCTGAAGGCATTTTTCCGGGCCGTCCTACCAGAGGAAGGGGCGGTGGCCCGGAGCCGTCGTTGCCATTCAGACGTTTGGTGATTTTTTGGGATTCCACCCCCACCTTCACGTTCTGTGTTCGGATGGTTGCTTCTACGGGGACGCAATGTTCAAGGTTTCACCCGCTCTTGACACGAAGCCCCTGGAAGAGATATTTTGGCACAAGATCTTCAAAATGCTTCTTTCCAAGGGCAAGATTATTCAAGAGATGGTTGACCTAGTGATGTCCTGGAAGAATTCAGGATTCAACGTCTTTTGCGGGTATCCTCCATCCTGGAGCCCGAGGGTTCCTCGAAGGAGTACCGGAAGAATTGGGCGAGGCTTATCCAAAAGAAGGCCAGGCCTCCGCCCAAGAGCTCCTCTGAGAACCTTGAACCGTTCACAGATTACTCAGTATCCCAACTCCTGCCCTCAGATGATTACCTATATTGTGACGAGAAGTATGCTGAAGAGGGGTGATTTCAAATTCATTTCTTGCCTCTGTCCCTTCATCCTCTTTCGCAGCTAGGAGCCCATCCACTATATGGGGTATTTCACTTCATCCTTGACAGAAGCTTAATCTCGATATATTTCTGACCCCAAAAAGCAAGTTATTATCATCTTTCAAGAGGATAGGGGATGCGGCTTAACCATGACATCATAGGGGTTCACTGACAGCCTTGAGTCTTGTCATGTCCTTGTCGAATGAAACCACGATCCTTTCTTGAGAGGAGTGAGCC
The DNA here is from genome assembly GCA_041753575.1 of Desulfatiglandaceae bacterium. GTDB lineage: Bacteria > Desulfobacterota > DSM-4660 > Desulfatiglandales > Desulfatiglandaceae > CG2-30-51-40. The sequence goes on along the minus strand of JBGSUA010000181.1, from coordinate 7,236 downwards.
GCGAGGAGACAGTCCACGATGTCGATGGTCGAAGTGGCATATGTTAGAAGCGCCTCAAGGATCTCTGATCTGTCAGGATTGAAAATGCCAGCAAACTTCATGATGCCACTCAGCTTTTCAGCTATCTCTCTTCTCGGAATCCCATAGTATTTGTCCAAAACATAAATGCATTCCACCACAACCACTTCCAGGATCAGCGCCCTCTTGGTTCCTTGCGACACTGCCGACATAAAAGCCGTTGCCTTTGGACTCAGATCTGGATGGTCTCCCAATAAATACCGAAGGATGACGTTCGTATCAATCAGATAGGTCTTTACTGGCGATTTCGGCCGCGATGTCATGTTGCACCTTCTTTCGAATGACGTTCAGAGACACATGTTCCTTTGCGTATTTCTTCAGACTCCCTGCGAGTTGATCTGCCGATTCCCCAGGGACGCCCTTGATCTTGACGTCATCGCCTTCCATCACAAACAACACACCGCCGCCTCCGTTTATCTTTAGTTTTTCACGAATCTTTCTGGGTACCGTCACCTGTCCTTTTGGGGATAACCTCGCAAACATGGCTCACCTCCCAGCAATTGTAGAATTTCCTACAAATGAATGTATTCCTACTTATTGATTCTGTCAAACATTATCTCCAAATATCAGGATTGAAAAAATTTATCTGAAAAGTGGCTGCCCCGCAATGTTGGCCGCAGCTTACCCCTGTCCTGTGGAGGCGTGCCTGGCTCCGAATCCACACCTGGCGCCATTGACTTTCAGTTAAATTTACAGTATTTCTTGTCGGGTTCGTTTTCAATCTCTTGCACGGAGATGGAAATTGCCGGGCCCACCCCCTGTCTACCGACCCCGTAAGCCGCAGGAGTCCCAGTATTATCAGTGTGTTGAAGATAACTTCGAGACTCTGGAGCAGGTCTATGATGAGCGATTCGCAACCCGTTAAGGGTTTTTCCGTCCTTATGTAAGGCAGGTGATTTACCGCTTTCTCGATTGTGGCATTCTCCATAACGGCTTCGCGAGGGTGAAGTGTGAAACATGCGGTCACGAATATTTATTGGGGTTCTCATGTAAACGCAGACACTTCTGCCCATCCTGCCACCAGAAACGGGTGGGGGAAAATCACAGAAGACCTGGTCGATATGCTGATGAGCTGGCGGCATTCGGGCTTCAACGTCTTCTGCGGATCCCGATACCGGGGACCCGCCCCGAAGGGGTGGGGACTGAGCACCCTCAAGGTGCGAAGAATTCAGCTCGGCGATGAAACTGCCATGGAAAATCTGGCCGGGTACATCATCCGCGCGTCTTTCTCCCAAGAGCGGATGACCTACATTCCAGAGGAGTCAGGGGTCATTTACCGGTCGAAGGATGGAAAGGAGGAGAAGGTCTTCGATGCCCTGGAATGGCTTGCGGCCATGTGTTCCCATGTTCCCGACAAAGGGGGAACAGATGGTTCGATATTATGGCTTCTACAGTATAACGTGTCCCGGGGCAAGCGGGAAAAAGAGGACAACGATGAACTCATCCCCTCGATCCTGGAACCGGATGGTTCATCAAAGCCATTCCGTAGAAACTGGGCCCGCCTTATCCAAAAAATTACCTCCGCCAAATGTCAGGGCAAGATGCGTATCATCGCTTTCATAGAGGACGAGAAAGTCATTAAGAAGATCCTCAAGCACCTGGGTCTATGGCAGATCAAACAAAAGCCGCCGCAAAAGGCAACCAGCTCGTCGAAGCCCACCGAATGCAGCATGGACTATTCCGTATCCCAGCTCCCCTTATCCGATGATTGGCATTATGTGGACCCTCAGTATCCAGAGACATACGATGCCTGATTCTTAAAGAAATGATCGGGAGCAATGGGCTCCTTTGTTCAAATATCCACCATTTCCGTATTTCCCGGCGCCATACCAGCGCATGCCACGCCTACCCCATGCAGGCCCGCCCTGAACTTAGATCCCCCTCTTGTGGTGCCTTGTCTCCACCACAATATCCTGCGGTCACATTTTCTTTGACGCCCAAGACCGTTTCCGCTATACTTCTACACCGAAAAAGTGAGTTCTTATCACCTGATAATCGAAAATTGATCAGAAGAATGGGTTAGTGATAAGCGAAAATTGACCACCCTGAACCGTTCGTCTCCTGCTAAAGTGGATTGGTATTTACCGACCATTTAGTGAGGAGGGTAAGGAGTGCTCAAGATGGATCAGTATGAGATGATCAGAACGGGATGTCGGGTGTACGGGCAAAATATCAGTGAGATGTCCAGGGTGACAGGTCATTCGCGTAACACGATCAAGAAGGCAATACGTGGTGAGCCTTGGGGTTACAAAGAGAGGTCGCATCAGCCGTTTCCCGTTCTTGACAAGTACCTGCCAGTTATCGATGGCTGGCTTACGGGTGACAAGGGCAGTCCGAAGAAGCAGCGCCATACAGCTCGTCGGGTATACAATCGTTTGGTAGAAGAGCATGGGTATAAAGGGAGCGAGCCCACTGTTCGCCGCTATGTTCGGTTTGCGAAGATGGCTTTGGGGATCGACACACCCTGCGCCTTTATTCCGTGCGACCCAGAAGCGGGTCATGAAGGGGAAGCGGATTGGGGTACGTCGACGGCGATCCTGGCCGGGGAGGAGGTCCGGCTGAAGTTCTTCTGCATGCGGAGCAAGTATTCCGGCAAGCACTTTGTACGTTTTTATATTTGTGAGCGGCAGCAGGCGTTCTTTGATGCTCATATCCATGCATTTTCTTTTTTTGGTGGGATCTTTCCGGTCCTGATCTACGACAACCTTTCGAACGTGGTTGAGAAGGTGTTGCGAGGGAGAGATCGGATTGAACACGAGAGCTTTGCCAAGTTCAAGGCGTACTACAGTTTTGAGTCCCGTTTCTGTAATCCCGACAGCGGCCACGAAAAGGGTGGCGTTGAGGGGTTGGTTGGTTTTTCGCGGCGCAATTACATGGTTCCTGTTCCAGAGGCCGCCAACCTGGAAGAGCTCAACGAGAAGATTCTTCGGCAGTGTGTGTCTTATGGGAATCACAAAATGGCCGGACGGGATCGGACAGTGAATGAGTTGTATGAGCGGGAGAAGGGGCATCTTCTTTCTCTTCCCGAAGCTGTTTTCAGCAATGTAAAGACATCTGCCGGTCGGGCCGATAAGTACGCCACGGTCATTGTGGATAAGAACCGATATTCCGTTCCGAGCCGTTATGCGGGTTTTCGAGTGAAGGCATTGCATTATGCGGATCGGGTGGAGATTTTCATTGGCGTCAAGAGGGTGGCTGCACATGAGCAGTCGTACGGCAACAATAAATGGATTCTCGTCCCGAATCACTATCTGGAACTGATTCAGCAGCGCCCGATGGCTTTCAACAGCGCGAGACCCATTCGGCAATGGCGAAAGAGCTGGCCAGAGGCTATGAACAAGCTTTTGGAGAGATTTTGCTACTTTCTGGCACTACAAATGACATTTTAGCCTATATGTAAGCTTAACCCAATGCAATTACACATATCATACTTTTTGGCAGACCCGATTTAGGCGATCTTCGGGGGAAAAGTCATGAATTTGGGTTAGGGCAGGATAAATACATGCCCGACCGAGCGGTTGCGGCCAACATTAATGATGCCTTTCAGTTCAGTCTTTTGAAAAAGATCTCCCTGCCTCCGTTTATCTTCCTGGCCAGATCGAGCATGCGGGTATGGTGGGTGAAGAAGAGAACCTGGGTTCTGCGGGAAAGATCGGAGAGGATCTCAAGGGCTGCCTTTGCACGGTCGTCGTCGAAGCGGATGAGGATGTCGTCAACGACAAAAGGCATGGGCTCGTTGTTCTCCAGGTATTTTTCCAGGGTTGCCAGGCGAAGGGAAAGGTAGAGCTGATCAACGGTGCCGTCGCTCATGCCCGTCACATCCACCAGACTGCCGCCGGGCCTAAGCCCATACAGCATGGGCACGTCGCTTTCGCTGTAATCGGTCTTAAGGCCTGAAAAGGAGTCGAGGGTGAGTCTTGCGAAAAGCTCTCCCGCCCTGGCGACAAGCGGTCCCTGGTTTCTTGCCCGATATGTTTCAATGGCCTTTCGCAGGACCAGTGAGGAAAGGCGAAGCAAAATATAGTCTTCCGCCCCGTTTCTTATCTCAGCCAGGACATGCTGGCACTCTTCCGAAGCGCGGAAGGCCGCAGCAGATCCATCAATCCTGGAAAGTTCGCTTCTGAGGGCACCCACCCTCTCTCCCAGGTCCCTCTGGCGGGCCTTGAGTTCGGAGAGCTCCGCCTCAAGCTTCCCCAGTCCCGCCTCAACGCTGTCCGTATTGTGGGCCTCCACCTCCTTCAGTGTCTCGTCCAGGCTCGCGCCTCCGCCAAGCTCTGCTATCTGCATCTCAAGGGAAACAAGGGTCTCTTTGAGCTTCGTGAACTCAGAGGACCTCCGCTCCTGCGCCTCCAGCTCCTCAGGGGCCGTGCAGCCGGCCTGTCTGCAAAGCCCGGAAAGCCTATCTGAGGCAAGGGACATATCTTTTTCCGCCTCCTCCTTATCGGCGGTTTTTTGCCTCATCTCCTTTTCGATACCCTTGTACCTGGTCTCCGCCTGAAGGGCCTTTGAAAGCTCGGCGTAGAGGCTCAAAGCAGCGTGCTCGGGCCCAAGCTCCTTCAGCTCCGGCGCGGCGTGGGTAACTATGTTTTCGACGTCAGAGGCAAACACCCCGGCGTCGCTCTTTATACCGGAGATGCGCTTTTCGAGGGACTCGCATCCATCCCATTTCTTGAAAAGCTCATCAAGTGTTGCAATCAGCACCAGGGCCTCATCAGGCCTCGTCCCTTCCGGGAGACCCACTTCCCTTACAGCTTCTGACCACTGGCCCTCCCAGGTGGAAAGCCTTTCTTTCATATCTTCCCTGCTCCTTAAAGCATCGGCCAGGATCTCATTGAGAGATGATATCCTTGACTCAAGCTCGGTTCTGGCCCTTGCGTTTTTCTCGATTCGATCAAGAACCCCCTCGCACCTGTCAAGGAGCCTCTCCAAGGCCTCGCCTTCAGCGACACTCTCTCCCACGGTCTCCAAGCTCCCCTTCAGCTCAGAGCTGTGGATCTCAGTCTTCTCCCTTAGGCTCGCTACCTCCGCCTTGAGCTCATTTAGTTTTTCCTCGCGCTGCAAGGTCTTGTCATACCGGCCGATCCAATCCCTCATCTCGGCGGGTGAAAGAGGCTCAATGGCGCAAGGGGCCCAGATATCCTTCCATCGAGCCTGTCTGGAGAGGCTTTCCTCATCAAGTCCTCGGATCTCGCCTTCTATCTTCTCTATATCCTCTTCGATCCTCCCTGCCTGGGATAGAAGGGATGCGTAATCGGCCACCCTGGCAGCCTCCCTCCTCAGGCGGTCGGCAGTTTCGTCCGCCTCCAGCACAGCCGTCTCATATCCATCGGCTAGGCTCCGCTCCGGATCATAGCGTTTCGCCTCTTCACCGACATCCTCCCCATTGAGCCAGGACCTCTTTACCAGCCCCCATCCCGAGTCGCGCCTCTCCCTCCGCGCTTCAAGCTCCTGCTCGGTCGGAACCACACCGGCCATTTCAACTTCCCTGATCTTTTGCCTCAGAACCTTAAGTTCCGCCTCAGTCTTCTTTAGAAGGCCCCGCCGGTTCTCCGTCTCCACCTTGATCTCCGAGAACTCAATTGCGAAAAGGTTTATTGTCTCAAGTGAAGGCACAGGAAACCTCATCAGATCCTCGATGTTGCCCGCCCAGGGGTTGAGCCTGCCCAGGAGGGCGGCTATGTTCTTTTCTTCAGCCTTAAGTGCCTTTCCCGCATCCTTCAGGGCAGAGGAGAGATCGCCCTTCTTGTTGGCCCTTGAAACCGCCTTCTTCAGCCTTGAGGGGTCCATGGGAGCATCTAGCAATGCGAGTTCCTCCTTGAACCTCCTGGTCTTATCCACTGCCTCCCGTATGTCCTTTTCGGCCCTCTCAAGGGTTGTACGCAGGGACTGATAGGTATTTCCAAGGCCCTGGATTCGCGCCTTGACCGCGGCCCTGGGACGCATGGATTTCACCTCATCCATCCCCGCACCCGGTTTAAGCTCGGAAAGCAGTCTTCCTATGTCCGCCATATTCTGGGCGTAACTGCCTTCGAGCTTCCCAAGATCCGATGCAGCCTTCTTGTGCTGGCCCAGCCTTTGATGGATCTCCTTGACCGCCTCGGCCCTTTCAAGGAGCCTCTCGGGAAGCCTGATACCTGCCTTCTCAGAAAGGAGGCGCTCAAGATCAAGCTCCGCCCTCCTCTTTCCCTCCCTCGCCGCTGCAAGATCGCTCTCTGCCTTGTGACGCTTCCTGGTAAAGTCTTCGGCAAGGATCACTACCTCCCCGAATGTCTCAAGACTTGCCGCAAGTTCCTTCCTGACGGAAGCCTTGGGAATGAGCTCCTTGATCCGCCTCAGGCGGTTCTGCTCCCCTGAGCTTGTCTCGATCAGGGTCTGAACCTCCTCCCGCTCATTGAGCGCCTTTTTGAGATTTCGATCCATTTCCGCCCAGTCACTGCTTGAAACAGAGACCTCCGATATTTGCCTTCTTATGTCCTGATACCTTGCTATGGCTTTATTTATTAAAGGATTCTGTGCCCTTGCCTTAAAAAGGGACTCGGCCTTGGTCTCTATACCCGATAGCACCTCCGTCAAATTGGCCCCGCCGGTGCCGGCGGCAAAGAGGCTCCCGCCCGCCTCGCCTTTACCTGCCAGGATATTCTGCCCTCCTGCCACAAGAGCCTGGTGATCAATTCCGAAGAGGATCTCGAAAAGCTCCCTGGTAACCCCCCTCATGTACTTCTCCAGCACTGCCTCGTTCAGGGGAGCGCCTGAGGCATCAAGAAGCGTGTCCCTGTTTCCCTTGCGCCTTATGAAGTAAAGCTCGGATCCCTGGGAATCGGAAATGAGTCCCCCAATCCTCATAGCCTTGTGATCGTGTATGAAGTTATCCTGGGACCTGGCCGGTATCCCGTATAGGAGGCATTTGAGCGCGCGCAGAGCCGAGCTTTTTCCGGCCTCGTTTGACCCGTAGATTATGTGAATGCCTTCACGGCCTTCTCCCAGATCAATGCTTTTGTCCGTAAAAGGCCCGACCGCTGAAAGATCAAGTCTGAGTATCCTCATGACTCCACCCCCTTTGAAAGGATGCGCTTTACGAGATACCGCTTAACGTCCTCAGCGGCCGCCTTTATGGTCTCGGGATCTTCCAGGCGCAGGGGCTCTTCTCCGCTTTTTAAT
>JBGSUA010000180.1:0-4329 GCA_041753575.1 Desulfatiglandaceae bacterium | reverse complement strand
CTTTCAGATAAGGAGCGTGAATTCGTGCAGGTTGTGGCCTTGCTCGATTTGCAAAGCCACATGAAGGAATTTGTGTGGAGAGGGTTCGGGCGAAAGAAAAAGAGCCGGATCAATATGGCAAGAGCCTTTATAGCAAAGTCAGTCTATAAGTTTGAAACCACGGACATACTTATCGAATACCTGAGGAATTGCAAAAATATCAGGCGGCTGTGCGGATGGGAACTTGCATTGGAGATACCATCCAGTGCGACCTTTTCCCGGGCCTTTACGGAGTTTGCGACACAGAGCCTTCCGCAGAGGATACATGAAGCCATGGTCATAAGGCATTGCGGTCAAAAGATTGCCGGCCACATAAGCCGTGACTCTACCGCCATAAAGGCGCGTGAAAAACCGCTGAAGGCAGATAAAAAGGAGACGTCTCCCAGGCGCCGAGGCAAACGTGGGCGTCCCCGTAAAGAGGAAGTTATTACTCCCAAACCACCCAAGCGTGTAGATATCCAAGGCACAAGGAGTCTGGAAGACAATTTGAAGGAATTGCCCAGTCACTGCAGCGTAGGCACCAAAAAGAACAGCAAGGGGTACAAGGAAACCTGGATCGGCTATAAAATGCACATTGACTGCATAGATGGAGATATCCCCATAAGCGCCATTCTTTCATCGGCTTCCCTTCATGATTCCCAGGCAGCCATTCCCCTTTCTCAGATGAGTTATCAGCGCCTTACCAATCTTTACGATCTTATGGATGCAGCCTATGATTCACCGCAAATCCACTCATTCAGTAGATCCCTGGGCCATATCCCTATCATTGATAATAACCCGAGGAGAGGGGAGAAGATCCTTATGGAGCCTGCAACGAAGGCCCGTTTTGCAGAAAGAAGCTCTGCCGAGAGAGTCAACTCCAACCTTAAGGACAATTACGGAGGTCGTAGTGTCAGGGTGAAGGGAGCCTCTAAAGTAATGGCTCACTTGATGTTTGGGATCATATCCATTACAGCGATGCAGATATTCCGATTGCTTCTATGACAACAAGCGCATTTATATATCTTAATAAAGCACTTTTAAACAAACAGGGAGAGCTATTGTCAAAAATAGGCCATTTTGATGATTTGAAAGCTTTTCGACATACTTTTGCGCACTCAGAGTCTTTTTCATCTCAAGAGATTATGTCCGCAACCCTATTTTGCTTTCAGGTCGGTGAGTTTTGAAATTGGCTCCATGTAATAACAATTGACTATTCCACCTTCATGCCCCCAATAAGTTTCTCAACCCTATCAGATTTTAGCAAACTGAAGTTCCTAAAACGACTTAGGATAAGGGGATAGAGGTGGATTACAAAAGCTAAAAAACGTTACGGCCTGCCAGGCGGATAGAAATAGATGTCAGGTTAATAAGTTATATTAAAATCTGTAAATATAAACAACGTCCCCCATTCCATAATCTAACCGTTAATTGGCAAGTGTGCGGCACCACACCGGCGGCGAGATCTCGATTCCTGCACCTTTTAGTTTCGCGTGGCGCACCAAGGGCGCAAAATAAGAGAGGGTTTGGAGGAACTCAAAGGGAGGAAGCATTCACTGTAAGGCTCTTTTTTATTTTATGCTTGACAGGTAGCCACATAAGAAAGGCAGGACCATTTCTGATCCTGCCTAGTGATCTGATTATGTAACCGGATTACTATCGCATCCTTCTCTTTATTCCTGCCAGTCCAACCATACCGAGTCCAAGAAGCAGCATAGTAGCGGGTTCGGGAACAACCCCGACTGTCATGTTGTCTGCCTCGAATGCGTAGGTACTACTGTACATCTGAATTTTATCAAAGCTCGGCAGACCGTAAATGTTCACATACGTATTATCTGACGCGCTATACCAAGATCCGTTCGCATCGACTCCGAGTAAGTCGTTCGGAGTAACAGTCTCCACCAGATTCGCACCGGAATAAAACCTAAGTTCATTGTAGATATAACCGTATGCGGCCCAATCCGCCGACCCCCACCACAGACCAAAGTAATTGTAGGTACCACCTAGTTCTGCTTGGTAAAGGTTAACGCTGTTATCAGCATTCGGAACAGCGACATAAGGGGTAGCATCCGCGACACCGAGATAGCCCGCCGGAGCGGCACCGTGGGAATTTGAGCTAGATTTGATTTGCCCATTCCCTGACCATGTCCATATCGTCGGCGGGCTATTAAAATCCTCTGTGACGAAACCCGAAGCCGTGTAATAGGGTGAATAGAATTCATCCCCTACGACGGTTTTACTATAGTCAATGGTGAAGGCACCGGCCACCCCACTCAGCCCTAACAACATAAATACCGTACCAAGTACAATCAAAATCTTTTTCATTTTCTGTTCCTCCTTTTTAATATTTTTTACCTCAATACCACATTCGCTTTAGCATTATTTAAGCAACAAACATGCCATTTAACAAAAAGGTGATATTATTAGATATATTATCAAGAAGTTTATCGGAGGTCATAAACCTGTAAAGGAACCCGACAGTCGTGGAAAATGGGGGCTTATCTTTTGCCTTGTCTCCTAGCTTCCCGGATTATTGTAACGAGGCAGGAGGCATGACGCCCAATTGGGTGCAGAAGTCCATCTGCCGGTTGGTTATTTCGCCGACCTTTAGTTGCTGCCCCGGCACTTCAAAACATTCGATAATATCGAGCTCATCTAAAACTTCCTGCATCGTAGAGTTTTTGAACAGGTTGTTTTCCTGCATTTTTCTCTTAATATAGGACAAAAAAATGAGCGCGATGAACTCCACAAAGAGCTTGCCATCGAGGCTTTGTTCCGATGAGACGGCAACCCGGCACAGATTCAGCCGTTCTTTGAGATTATCGAATGCCTTTTCCACAAGATCCTTGTTCCGGTATATCTCCAACGCCTCAACCGCGTCCTTTATTTCGTTACTCAAAAGGGCAAAATAGCCATGATTACGTTTAGCTTCTGCCACAGCCTCTTCTCTGGCAATAATCTTCATACCTCGAACCGGTGTGCTTTTCACCTCAAAATACTTGACGTAGTGTTTTTCATGATCCGGATGGCGCTGATCACTTTCCAATTCTTCCTGCCAATCAGCCATCCGACTGTTGAAGGCTTTTTCATCCTCCAGAGCCCGCTCAGGGGAATAATACAGATGAAGATACATCCGACGATCCGCTTGAATTGTGTCACCTTTGTAGGGGCGGGCCTGAACATAGTCCCAGGTGATCGGCAGAGAATACGTGTAGAGTTGGTAAGTCTGTCTGTAATGATGCCAACTTCGCATCTTGTCCCGAACCTTATCCAAATGTGTCTTCACAAGTTTCAGGGACTGCTTGGCGGCAATCAGAAACTTCATGTGATGTCTGTACATGTCGTTGATGTTGGCCGCACTGAAGAAACCCCGATCCAGAACCACCCTGATTTTCTCATACCCAAGCGTGTTCATGTCAGCAAGCAGTTTCCTCAGGGTTTTCACATCGGGAATGTTTCCTGCCAGTTTCCGGTAATAAAATGGCAGGCGGGATTGCTGCCCGAAGAGCAAGGTTAGATTGATTTGTGCCAGATGCTCATGATCTTTGTTTTTGCCGTAGCGAACCTGCCTGAGGCATTTTGAATAACTGGATATGGACGTGCTGTCATAAGCCAGATACTCCCTGTCCACACGGCGTTTGCCCTGAAGCCGGAAGAATCGCTGCCTGGCCTCCTCGGTGATGGAGGCAAACAGTTCGCTGCTTCTCTGAGAGGAGATGACCTCGCCGTAGGGATGCCGATGGAGCAAGGCCCAGCGGGGAAAACGGCTCAGGGGATTCTTATCCTCCAGCATCAAGTAATAGGCAATGGACAGGAGCTATCGGTAACTCTCGAGAAAACAGGTCTTCAGATCCTCCGTCACTCCCGTATCCTCACCGATGCGGTCAAAGAGGAAGGTGGCTCCGTAAAAACACCGGGATGTCCATGTAAGCTGTTGTGGTCCTCGTTTGCTTTTCTCTCTAAGCGTGGGCGTTTTTCTTTTCCGGGTAGAGACGATCTGCCTCGTTTCGGGATCCACCCTCCCAATGCATTTGCGCCTCGCCCGGGACTGCTTCTTAGCCTTATCCCAGTGAGCGATGGACTCGTATGCATAGGTGGCCCCGGTTTTTCGATTGGTCTGATACACAATGGCCGCCATATACAATTCCTCCCATCCTCGTTATTATATATTTGTCAACGGTCTTTTTAAAGTGAGCCATTTTCGGTCGTGAAAAGTGAGCCACTTTGACTATTGTGCCTGGCTCATTTCCATACCCTCCTTTCCGACTTTTCCACGCAGTCTGTAGCTGTTGCCCCTGATGTTGACGACTA
>JBGSUA010000179.1:0-24581 GCA_041753575.1 Desulfatiglandaceae bacterium | reverse complement strand
CCGCTGCCGTCTATCTGGGCGTGGGACTTGGCTACAGGGTCATGGCTTCAAAGATCTGGCAGTTGGAGATGCCTTCCACGAAGGATGACGTCAGGAAGGATTTTGGTCTCAGGGACAGTCCTTCTCCTCTGGAAGTCAGCTCCATTACTGAAAGAAATCTTTTCGGGACAGTTGTTCAAAAGGCGCCGGAGGTGCTGCGCGAGGTGAAGGCCGAGAAGATAGAGCCTATGAAGCCCTCATCTCTTAAGGCATCCTTGATAGGAACAGTTACAGGAACTGACGGAGTCTCCCGAGCCGTCATAGAGGATAGCGAAAAGAAAAGACAGGGACTTTACAGGATCGGAGACACGCTCCAGGGGGCTGCCATAACGGAAATTTCAAGGGGCAGGGTCGTTTTTCGGGTCGGAGGCAAAGATGAGGTGCTTCTGATCAAGGAATCTTCTTCAGGCGCGGCAGGAGGCCGCTTTGCCGCGTCTTCAGGCTCTGCTTCAGCGGCGGGCTCAAAAAGCGAAGTAACTGTAAAAAAAGAGGATATAGAGTCATCCTTCGCGAACCTGAATGATCTCCTGACACAGATGCGCATAAAGCCTTATTTCGCGGATGGGAAACCGGCCGGACTCGCTGTCGCTTGGATAAAACCGGACAGCTTCTTTACGGCAATGGGACTCAAGGGGGGAGATGTGATCCAGAACATAAACGACTCGCCCATAAAGGGAGCCGATGACATAATGGCGGTTTATAAGGATCTCAAGATAGGAACGGATATATCCTTGCAGGTTCTGAGAGATAAGAAGATCCACACCATCAGCTACAGGTTTGAATAGAAAGGCTAATGGCAGGATAGCTGATAACATGGGCAGAAGATCTCCAGGGATATTTGGGCAGTGAGTGGCAGGTGGCCTGGAATGGAAGAAGGTTCGGAGAGGCCCCTGTCCAGATGAGTGATGTTTCAACAGGGATGATAGGTAGGCGGCGGGTGATCAGGCTCATTCAAGGTGCCTGGCGTTAGGATGAAGAGGATATGACCGTGACGCAAAGACTAAGCAAAGGCGATCTTTTCAGGGCTCTTACCATTGTTCTTGCCTTTCTGGTGATGACTCCCGCCTGGGGCGCTGATTCCGGAGGCGCAAAAGGCGTTCAGGCAGGAAAGGCCGGTGAAAAGGCTGTAACCATTGATTTCGATGGAGTTGATATCGTTGTCTTCATAAAGTTCATCAGTGAACTGACAGGCAAGAACTTTGTCATTGACAGCGCCGTCAGGGGAAACGTGACGGTGATATCACCCACCAGGATTACCGCTGAAGATGCCTACAAGGTGTTTGAATCCGTGCTGGACGTACACGGTTACGCCGCAGTGCCGGCAGGCAACATCATCAAGATCCTCCCTGTCGCCCAGACCAGGGGGCAGAATGTTGAAACACGCCTCAGAGAATCGGCCGTCAGCCCATCGGACAAGGTCGTAACAAGGATAGTTCCTCTTGCCTACGCCAACGCGGACGAGATCAAAAAGCTCCTGGATCCGCTGGTTTCAAAGGGAAGCATCATAGTATCCTATACTCCCGCGGGAATGCTCATAGTGACGGATCTGTTGTCCAATATCCAGAGGCTTCTCAAGATCATAGAGGCGGTTGACGTCCAGGGTATGGGGGAGCAGATAACCGTAGTTCCTCTTACCTACGGGAGCGCCGGTCCCATGGCCAAGTCCATATCGGGTCTTTTTCAGGATGCATCCAGAAAGACAAAGCGGGACTCAGCCCCTGAGCCGATAATAAAGGTGATTGCGGATGAACGCACAAACTCCCTCATCGTCCTGGCGAGCGAGGCGGATACGGCAAAGATAAGGGAACTCATAAAGCTCCTCGACCGGGAACCGGTGCGGGGCGAGGGTGATGTGAGGGTGTACTACCTGCAGAACGCAAGGGCCGAAGACCTGGCAAAGGTCCTGATGGCCATCCCGGTTGCGCCAGCGGGAAAAGAGCAGGAAAAGGGAAAGGCCCCGATTCTCTCAAAGGAGGTGCAGATAGTTGCCGACAAGGCTACCAACTCCCTGGTCATAACGGCGGGAAAGGACGACTGGCCGGTTCTGGAGGAGGTGATAAGAAGGCTCGATATCACGCGAAGGATGGTTTACATAGAGGCCCTTCTAATGGAGGTGAGCGTCGCAAAAGACTTCCAACTGGGCGTTGAGTGGCGCGGGGCGGAGAAGACAGGAAGCATTGACGGCAGGCAGATTGTAACCTTCGGGGCATCCAATCCACAGTCCTCTGGATTTCCCGGGATAGACACGGCCACCAAAAGCGTTACTCTTCCGCTTGGCTTTTCCCTCGGCGTTCTGGGCGAGGGCATATCCATAGGGGGACTACTCTTTCCAACGATCGGGGCGGTGGTCAGGGCATATCAAAAGGACTCGGACGTCCATATACTTTCTACTCCCCAGATAATGACGACGGATAATGAAGAGGCAGAGATACAGGTCGGAAAAAACGTTCCATATCTCACAAGACAGGACACATCCCAGAGCGGTATAGATTACAGCCATTACGAATACAAGGATGTGGGAGTAACTCTCCAGATCACACCCCAGATCAACCAGGATAAGTTCGTCCGGCTCAAGATCAGTCAGGAGGTCTCGCAGGTGATAAAAGAGGAGTCGAGCGTAGGGCTTCCAACCACCTTGAAGCGCATGGCAAAGACTACTGTAATCGTCAAGGACGGGCACACGGTCGTGATAGGGGGCCTTATTGACGAGACCATGAACGCGGGGATCTATCAGGTGCCCTGTCTCGGAGGTATCCCCGGGCTTGGGAATATGTTCAAGACGTCTTCGAGTTCCTCGGGCAAGACAAACCTCTTTATATTCCTGACGCCCCACATCATCGAATATGCCTCGGAGGCAGAAGGGCTCTACAAGGAGAAAAAGGAGCAGATAGACAAGGTGAAAGAAGGCTCCATCAAGATGTATGAGCGCTCTGGGGGGAAATAGTGTGGGGCCCCTGGGTGTTTTGATATGAGGCGCGAGAGGATAGGGGAGATCCTTGAAAGGGCCTGCGGTCTGGATAAGGAGGCCTTGAGGCAGGCCCTCGAGATCCAGAAGGAGAAGGGAGGACGGATAGGCGAGATCCTTGTCGCGAGAAAGGCCTTATCAGAGGCGGACGTCTTAAAGGCCCTGGGGATACAGTTCAATATACCCGTTGTCCTTGAACTTTCCCCTGACGGCATGTCAACTGACTTTACAGCCCGCGTCTCAATCCAGTTTCTCAAGAAATACAGACTGGTTCCGGTTATCCGTGATGGAGAGGCCTTTTTGGCCGTCAACGATCCGCTTTCTTTTCAGCCCCTGGATGATCTCAGAAATATGCTGGGCCTGAAGGAAGCCGGGGTGGTGCTTGCGCCTTCAACGGCAATCCTTTCTGCTATCAATTATGCCTTTGACATGAGCCAGGATTCCGCTGAGCAGGTCATAGAGGAGATGCGGCCTGAGGACAGCTTCAATATCATATCCGAGATACAGCAGGCAGGCGATCTCCTGGACGACACAAGCGATGCCCCCATCATAAAGCTTGTCAATCTCATGCTTTCTCAGGCGGTCAAGGACAGGGCGAGCGATATCCATGTCGAGCCCTTTCAGGGGAGGCTCAGGATAAGATACCGCGTGGACGGCATACTCTATGACATGCTGACGCCCCCGCGGCACATTCAGTCCGCCCTGATCTCGCGGATAAAGATCATGGCCGGCATGAATATAGCCGAAAAAAGGCTTCCGCAGGACGGGAGGATGGAGATCCGTCTGGGGGACAAAAACATTGACATCAGGGTCTCCACCATACCCACGGCCTTTGGTGAGAGGGTGGTTCTGAGGCTCCTTGACAAAAGCAGTGTCCTTTTGTCCGTCTCTGAACTGGGCATGGGAAGAAAGATGCTCTCTGAGTTTGAAAAGATCATACACTCGGCTTACGGGATCATTCTTGTCACGGGCCCCACAGGAAGCGGCAAGACCACCACCCTCTATGGGGCCTTGAGCAGCATTAACAAGACCGATATCAATATCATCACCATAGAGGATCCGATTGAATATCAGATAGAAGGGATAAGCCAGATACAGGTTAATCCCAAGATAGAGCTGACCTTCGCACGGGGACTCAGATCCATTGTAAGGCAGGACCCGGATGTGATCCTGGTTGGAGAGATAAGGGATTTTGAAACCGCTGAGATAGCCATACAGTCAGCCCTGACAGGGCATCTGGTTTTCTCCACCCTGCACACCAACGATTCGGCGAGCGCGGTGACAAGGCTCATTGATATGGGGATCGAGCCTTTTCTCATCTGTTCATCCGTCCTGGCGATACTGGGGCAGAGGCTGGTCAGGGTGATCTGCAGCGAGTGCAAGGAGCCTTATCTTCCCGATGAGGAAACCTTGCGGGCTCTGGGGCTGAGCCGTGAACTGCTTGGAGAGAGAAGTCTGTTTCGAGGCAGGGGCTGCCATGCCTGTCTTTCAACAGGTTACAGGGGGAGGACAGGTATCTTCGAGCTTATGGTTATATCGGAAAGGGTTCGCTCCCTGATACTCAGCACGTCGGATGCCTCGGCCATAAGCAAGGCGGCCGTGGAAGAGGGGATGACCACCCTCTACCAGGATGGGGTAAGAAAGGTCATTGAAGGTATCACAACCGTTGAGGAGGTAATGAGGGTAACGAGAGATTCATAGGTATTACAAGACCCTGCATGCAAGTCCCTTCAGATAGGCGCCTTCCGGGAAGTTAAGCCCGACCGGGTGATCCTGTGCCTGAAAAAGCCTCTCCACTATCTGTGTATATCTTTTTGCGTCCAGGGCCGCGTCCGATACGATCTTTCCGAAGAGTTCCGTGGGAAGAAGGCCTGAGCAGGAAAAGGTGAAAAGATATCCACCTGGGCGAAGAAGACCGAAGGCCAGAAGATTTATATCCTTGTAACCGCGGGCTGCCCGCATCAGATGGCTCTTTGAATCCACAAACCTGGGGGGATCAAGGACTATAATGTCGAATCTTCTTTCCTGCTCCCTGAACTTCCTGAGGACCTTGAAGGCGTTTCCCTGGAGGTTTTCACAGCGCTCCTGCGGCAATCCGTTCAGATTTATGTTTTTTGCGCACAGTTCCAGAGCGGATGCTGAGTCGTCCAAGTTTAAAACGCTCGTGGCGCCCGCCTTAAGTGCCCTCACTGCAAAGGCCCCGCTGTAGGAAAAGCAATTGAGCACCTCCGCGCCGCCGCAATAGGCGGCAAGCCTTCCCCTGTTTTCCCTTTGATCCAGAAAAAAGCCGGTCTTCTGGCCCGTCTTTATGTCAGCGAGAAAGCGGCATGGGCCTTCGGCTATCTCTACCAGATCAGGCGGATCTTTTCCCAGAAGCACGCCCTTTCTCAGGTCAAGACCTTCCTTTTCCCGCACATCTGCGTCGGATCTTTCATATATCCCGGTAGAGGGATAAAGCTCCGATAAGATTGAAACTATTACATCCCTGAAGTACTCGGGGCCTGCTGAAAGAAACTGGCAGACCAGGTAGTCGGCGTATCGGTCAACAATGAGGCCGGGGAGCCTGTCCGACTCAGCGTTTACAAGGCGAAAGGCGTTTATTGAAGAGCTTAAAGAGGGAAGATCAGCGCGTAATCTGATCGCTTCCTTAAGCCTTTGCCTGAGAAACTCCCTGTCAATTATGCTTTCCGGGTCGCTGGACCAGAGCCTGACCCGGATCTGGGATCTTGGCGAAAAGGCGCCCTTCCCGAGCGGCTCTCCTTTGGAGGAGATCACCTCGACCGTCTCACCCAGTCCTGGGGAGCCATCAACATGGCTTATAGCCCCTGAAAAGATCCAGGGATGTCCCTCAACGACGGATCTATCCCTTTCCTCTTTAAGCCCCACGCGTGGCGGCGATTCAGATTTTGTGACCATATTCCTCCAACGGTCCCGCAATGTCTCTTAGCGCGTTCATCAAAGGCGCGACTTCCAAAAGCTACATATCTTTCATGTAGATGTCTTCATAGAGGGTTTCCAGCCTGGCGAGGTGATTTTCTTCATCATGGCTGAGCCTCTTGAACGTCGCTTCCATGGGAGCGCCCACACATTGGGTCGCCATTCCCCTGTAGAAATCAACCGCCCTTTTTTCCTCATGGATCGAGTGGATCATGAGATCCTGATCCGTTGCGTTGGGGCCGAGCGGCTTATCTTCGAGCAGCATGGCGAGCTTCATGGTAGGACCTTCCTTCTGTCCGGAGTCGTGAAGGGCCACGGTCTCTTCAAAATATGCCTTCTCAAGGGTATATTTGTGCTCCAGCTCGTCAAGGGCAAGCTCCTTGGCGAGTTCCCTGGCCCGGCGCTCCTTGATCTGCTGATATGCCTTCTGATATGTGGAAAAACTCTCGGTCTCCATCTCTATGGCCTTGGAGATGGCTCCTTCCCTCGTGTAACAAACCTCCTGTGCCTCCATCTCGATCTGATCTCCTTTCATTTTAGATACTCCGGCTAAACGGTGATGCCTTCCGGATCTGTTTTCATTAAATTGCGCGAGGGACACCAGCCCCTCATTCAGTCCATGTGTCTCCAACTGCCGGCCACACCTGTATGGCCGTTCAAAATCATTTCTGCTACATTTCTTGCAGATTGGATTTTCATATTCAAGAGAAAAGTTAAGAAGACGTTCATCAAAATGTTCTCTTGTTACGTTACACTATCATTGGTAGTATTGAAATGAAAAGCTAAAAGGCCAAAAGCCGGCAGGGAGGAACGCTATGAAAAGGGCAGCCAAGTGGATAGGGATCATCTTAGGAATAATGGTGCTTCTATGTGCAGCGGCGGTAATTATTGTACCTATGCTGGTGGATCTTAACAGCTACAAGCCTGCTATAGAAAAGAAGGTCTCGGATGCAACCGGAAGGCCCTTCAGACTTGGAGGGGAAATAAAGCTCTCGCTTTTTCCCTGGGCCGGAGTAAGTCTTTCCGACCTGCACCTCGGAAATCCTGAGGGTTTCAAGGAAAAGGATTTCGTTTCAGTCAAATCCTTCGAGGTAAGGGTAAAGGTGATGCCCCTTATAAAGAAGGCCCTTGAGGTGGAAAGATTTGTGGTAAACGGACCAAGGATCTACATGCTCAAGGACTCCAGGGGGAGGGCAAACTGGGAAGGACTGGGCGGTACTGCAAGACCGGCTGAAAAACCCAAAGGCCCCTCAGACGAGAAGAAGGCCTCTTCCGAACTGCCGCTGGCCGCCCTGGCAGTGGGAGAGTTCGCCGTCAAGGACGGGTACCTTGTGATGCAGGATGACACGAGCGGAACAAAGAGAGAACTATCCGACATCAATATCGGATTTAAGGACATCTCGCTTGACAGGCCCATTGGATTCAATATCTCGGCAAAAATGGATGGGAAGCCGGTTTCGGTTGATGGGATGGTTGGGCCGGTCGGAAAGATGCCCGGCATGGGATCGGTGTCCGTTGAAATTAGTATGAAGGCGCTTGGGGAGCTTGCGGCAACATTAAAAGGAAAGGTCGTTGATCCGGCGGCGGGTCGAAAACTCGACCTCGACCTCGCAATCTCTCCCTTCTCTCCAAGGCGGTTGATGGAATCGGCAGGCCAGAAATTTCCTGTGACTACATCTGATCCCGAAGTATTGAAGAAGATCTCCATCAGCATGCACATAAGCGGAGATCCCACAAAACTGAATATCACGGACGGTAAGATGGAACTCGACTCAAGCAAGTTGGACTTCGCCGCTTCTTTGTCGGAGTTTGATCGTCCAAAGGCCTCATTTAAGATCGGACTCGACGCGATTGATCTGGACCGCTACATGCCGCCTGCATCTAACGATAAGAAAGAGGGGGGGGCGACTCCGGCTAAGGCCAATAAGGCCAGAAGCGACTATTCAGCCTTGAGGAAGCCTGTGATTGACGGGACCTTAAAGGCCGGAAGCCTGAAGGTTAAGGGTGTCAAGGCCGAAAACATCTTGCTCACCCTGGATGCTAGAGACGGGCTGTTCCAGATCAAGCCTCTCAAGATGGATCTTTACAAGGGCAATCTCGCCCTTACGGCCCGATATGACGTGAGAAAGGATATTCCTTCAATCGCCGCGGAGATCAAAGCCGAAGGCATTCAGGCAAGGCCCCTTTTGATGGATATGGCGGGGAAGGACTTTTTAGAGGGCACTGCCAAGGTCAGGGCGGACGTTAGAACTTCTGGAGATGATCCGTTAGTCATAAAGCAGAATCTCAACGGCGCGGGAGAACTCCTCTTTACGGACGGTGCGATTGTCGGGATAGATCTGGCAGGCATGTTGAGAAACCTTAAGGTTTCCCTCGGGCTTGAAAAGCAGACCGGGGAGAAGCCGCGCACGGATTTTGCCGAACTTAAAGTGCCGTTTACGATCGAAGGCGGAGTTGCCGCAACGGATGGTACCAACATATCTTCGCCGCTTCTTAGGGTATTGGCCACAGGCAAGGCGGATCTGGTCAAGGAAACTCTGGACCTTCGGATTGAGCCCAAGCTTGTCGCGACAATCAAGGGCCAGGGCGACGCCAAGGACAGATCAGGTCTTACGGTGCCTGTGCTTGTCAAGGGCACCTTCGCTTCGCCTTCCTTTGCGCCCGATCTGGAGGGGCTGCTCAAACAGGGCCTCGACAAAAATCTGCCTGATCCCTCAAAGCTCAAGGATCAGTTGAAAGAACTGAAGCCCGAAAAGGGCATGATAAACCCCCCTGAGGGTATGAAGCTCAACCTTCCATTGGGGAGATAGGCCCGCGGGAGGGAGGATATATGATTCTAGGACTCGATGTGGGAGGAACCCAGACAGACGCGGTGATCCTCTCAGAGGGCAAGGTTCTGAGTGCCACCAAGACCGATACAGGTGAGGATCTTCTTGAAACGCTTCGTACTTCAATAGGAAAGACCCTTGAGGGGATAGATCCGGCTGAGATCTCTCGCATGTCTTTTTCAACCACCCTGGCCACTAACGCCATAGTGCAAGACAGGCTTGATCCAACCGGCATGATTGTGACCGCTGGGCCGGGCATGAGGCCTGAATGGTGGGAGGTTGGGCCATCGTATCATGTCATTGAGGGATGTATTGATCATCAGGGTTTCGAGGCCCTTCCCCTGGACCGGGGTGCAGTGCTTAAGGCGGCTTCATCCATAAAAATGGATGGCATATCAACTGTGGGAGTGGTCGGGAAGTTCTCCGTAAGGAATCCCATGCATGAGATCCAGATAGCGGACATTATAAGAGACGACTTCTCGCATATAGCCCTCGGCCACAGGGTTTCAGGGATGCTTAATTTCCCGCGCAGGATCAACACAACCTATCTGAATGCCGCTCTTCACAGGATACACGGGAGTTTTGTGGCGGCCCTCGGCTTGAGCCTCGATGAGAGGCATCTGACTGTTCCCAGGTATCTGCTCAAACCGGACGGAGGAACCACGGCCTTGAGCAATAGCTGCGACTATCCTGCAATGGCCGCGCAGTCGGGCCCTGCCGCAAGCGTGATAGGCGCCCTTGCCCTGGACGGATGTCCCGGTACAACCCTTATCCTGGATGTGGGAGGAACCACCACGGATATGGCGGTTGTGGTTGACGGCATGCCCTTTCTTGAGACACTGGGGATAAGACTGGGTTTGTTCAAGACTCTGGTGCGCTCGCTTCTTACCCATTCTGTGGGCATAGGCGGAGACAGCGAGGTAAGGCTTGGAAAAAACGGTGATGTCAGGATCGGACCGATGAGGGGAGGGAGACCCCGTACGTTTGGAGGCCCTGTGGCCACTCCCACAGACGCCATGGTTTCTCTCGGGCTCCTTGATATCGGCCGTAGGGAGCTTGCCCTTGATGCCATGCAGGGACTTGGCGCCGAGGCAGGTCTCGGGGCAAAGGAGATGTCGTTCAAGGTTCTTGAAAAGATGGGGGAAATGATTGCCCTGTCAGCCAGGGCTTTTATCCACGAACTCAACTCGAGGCCTGTTTACACCATCTATGAGGTTCTCCACAGGGAGGCCATCGAGCCTTCCTCAGCGGTAGTGATAGGTGGTCCTGCGATTCAACTGGCCCCTTATCTTGAAAGGGCGCTGGGAATCCCGTGCCGGGTGCCTGATCATTTCGGGGTGGCGAATGCCATCGGAGCGGCTGTCGCGAGGGTTACAGCCGAGGTTACCCTCCAGGCCGACACATACAGGGGAACTGCGGTCATCCCTGAGGTGGGAATGCAAAAGAAAATTGACAGTCGCTTCAATATTGAAAGCGCTCTCGCCATGGCAACAGAGGCCCTCAGATCATGCGCAATCCGGGGGGGCGCGGAGGATGGCTGCGAGGTTTCCATAGCGGAGAGACAGGTCTTTCACATGATAAGGGGCTATTCGCGAACCGGACAGAATATCCGCGTCAAGATATGCTTAACCCCAGGGATAATAAAGGAGTGGAGGAGATAGACGGATATGGTGAAAGCCGCAAGAACCACGGGACTTGTCTTTTTTCCGGCCTATGACTGGGCGATAAGTCCGACCCACCCCGAAAGGGAAGAGAGGCTTTTATACACCCAGGATCAGGTCCTGGAGGAAGGTCTGCTGGACGTTGACGGTATCGTGGAATACAAGGTGAGGCCTGCTTCCTATGACGACATAAGGCGGGTTCACTTCTGCGTTCCTGATGAAGAGGCGGTTACCACGGAGAGCCACCTCATATCTGCCGGAGGTTGTCTTGTTGCGGCTGACGCTGTCATGAAGAGAGAGGTTGAGAGCGCCTTCGCACTTGTAAGGCCTCCAGGACATCATGCCATGCGGGTGGTGCATGGAAACAGAGGGTTCTGCAACATCAACATAGAGGCGGTCATGATAGAATATCTCAGGGATCGCTACGGAGTGAAAAAGGTGGCCGTGGTGGACACCGACTGCCACCATGGAGACGGCACTCAGGACATTTACTGGCATGATCCCGACACGCTCTTTATTTCCATACATCAGGACGGCCGGACCCTTTATCCCGGCTCAGGGTTTCCGGATGAGGCAGGTGGTCCTAACGCCCAGGGCGCAACGGTTAATATCCCCCTTCCCCCCAGGACCGGGGAGGCAGGATTCCTTTTTGCCATGAGTGAGCTGGTAATGCCCCTGCTGGAGAGGTTCAAGCCTGATGTAGTAATCAATTCAGCCGGTCAGGATAACCATTTCAGTGATCCTATAACCAACATGAATTTTTCAGCCGGCGGCTATGCCACACTGAATGCCATCCTTAGACCCGACATAGCGGTGCTGGAGGGTGGCTACGCCGTGGAGACAGCACTTCCCTATGTCAACGTGGGTATTATTATGGCAATGGCAGGCATAGACACCTCCTATGTTAAGGAGCCAAATTACGATAGGGACTATAAGCCTCAAGCACATGATACCACAAGGTATATCGAAAAGCTGATAAAGGATCTGAGGGGCATGTTTCTTGAGGGGGGCCTGAAGAAGGATGAGTATAGGGCAGGTGAGATAGTTGAGCGAAAGAGGGATATTTTCTACGATACGGATATGATAAACGAAAGGCAGCATGAGAACCTGAGGGTTTGCAGAGAATGCGCTGGGGCCCTTTCCATTGATTCGGCATCGAGCAAAAAAAGGCGGGTATTTGCGGTTCACATCCCGCGGGGAGCCTGTCCTGCCTGCCGGGAGGTAGGGAAATCCTGGTTTGACTCTGCGGCCAGGAGCGGCTCCTTTGATCACCTTTACCTTCAGGACAGGACGACGGGTATCTACGAAAGGATCTGACGCATCATCCGCACTTTGTAAAGCCGCAGAAATGGCAGGTGAGACAGCCTTCCTCAAAGCTGATCTTCTGGCCGCATTCAGGACATTTCTCTCCCATGAGGCTGTTCCCATATCTTTTTGTTCCGGCCTTTCCGTTTTCTTTATGGAGGTATCTCTTTTCCAGAACCCTTGAAATGGCGTCGGGTATTGAGAGCACCAGGCCGCCGTTCTGGAAGACCGGATGCTCTCCCCCTATTCCTTTGAGCTGCTCAACAATGTTTTCCACCTTGACTCCGGAGCGAAGGGCAAGGGATACTAGCCTTCCTATGGCTTCTGTCTTGGCTGTTGTTGATCTTCCGGATTTCCCAATGGTTGCAAAGACCTCAAAGGGCCTTCCCTCGAATTCGGTTACAGTAACGTAGAGGTTCCCGTAACCGGTCACCATCTTTGTTGTGAATCCTTCGAGGGTCTCCGGCCGCTCCATCACGGCGGCCATGAAGCCGTCCTGGTGCCTTTCTTTTTCAGCGACGGAGAGGACCTGGTTTTCCCTGCTCCCGTCCCTGTAGATGGTCACACCCTTGCAGCCAAGCTCGTAGGCCAGATCATAGACCTTTCTCACATCCTCCACAGAGGCCTTATTCGGAAGATTGACCGTCTTTGAAACCGCGTTATCCGTGTGCTTCTGGAAGGCGGCCTGCATGCGTACGTGCCATTCAGGAGAGATATCGTGGGCGGTCACAAAGACTTTTCTCACGTCCTCAGGTATCTCCTCAATAGCTCCTATGCTCCCTGTTGAGGCGATCTCTGCCATAAGCTCAGTGCTGTAAAATCCTCTCTCCTTGGCCACCTTTTCAAAATAGGGATTTACCTCTGCAAGTTCATCGTTATCCATCACCCTTCTGACAAAGCTGAGGGCAAAGAGGGGCTCTATGCCGCTGGAGCAATTTGATATAATGCTCAAGGTTCCCGTGGGGGCTATTGTGGATGTGGTGGCGTTTCTGTAGCGGCATCCCTTCTTATCCTTGAATACGCTTTGCTCATAATTGGAGAAGACCCCCCTCTGCTCTGCCATGGCAAGGGAGGCTTCGTGGGAGGCCTTCTGTATGAATTCCATTACATCTTCCGCAACCTCCAGGGCCTTGTCGCTGTTATAGGAAACCCCCAACTGGTATAGCATATCCGAAAAGCCCATAACGCCCAGGCCTATCTTCCTGTTTCCTTGGACCATTTTGTCAATTTCCGGGAGGGGATACTGGGACATGTCAATTGTGTCGTCAAGGAAGCGCACCGACCATCTTACGATCTCAGCAAGGCCCTTGTAATCTATGGACGGGCCGTCTCTATCAACAAAGAGAGCCAGATTTATCGAACCGAGATTGCATGCCTCCATGGGCAAAAGGGGCTGTTCCCCGCATGGATTTGTGCTCTCAATCGCTCCGAGCTCAGGAGTCGGGTTGTCACGGTTGATCCTGTCAAGGAATATGATGCCGGGGTCTCCGTTCTTCCACGCATTCTCCACAAGGGCGCTGTACACGTCCGCGGCCTTCAACTCTGCGGCGGTCTTTCTTGTCCTGGGATCAATAAGGCTGTAGTTCTTATCTTCTCTCACCGCCTGCATAAACTCGTCAGTCACGGCCACGGATATATTGAAGTTATTAAGTTCTTTCCCGTTTTTCTTACAATGAATAAACTCAATGATATCGGGGTGATCAACCCTAAGGATCGCCATGTTGGCGCCTCTTCTTGTGCCCCCCTGCTTGACCTGCTCGGTTGCCGTATTGAATATCCTCATGAAGGACACGGGACCTGAGGCAACCCCTCCCGTAGTCCCGACCATGCTGTTTTTCGGTCTCAGTCTTGAGAAGGAAAAGCCTGTCCCGCCGCCCGACTTGTGGATTATGGCTGCGTTTTTGAGGGCATCGAAGATCCCGTCCATACTGTCTTCAACAGGCAGTACAAAACATGCCGCAAGCTGTCCCAGTCTCCTTCCTGCGTTCATGAGGGTAGGCGAGTTAGGCAGAAACTTGAGTTCCGTCATCATGCCGTAAAAGATCTCCTCGATCTTCCTGACATGGTTAGCATCTCCGTATTGCTTTTCGGCCTTTGCCACATGCCGTGCCACCCTTCTGAACATCTGCTCCGGGGTTTCACAGACTTTGCCGGAGGAATCCTTCTTGAGATACCTTCTTTCAAGCACTTTGATTGCATTTTCAGTCAAATCAGGGCCTCCTGAGACAAAGATTGACCGGTCAAGTTGAACGGGGGCGTCCTTTTTGAGGCCGTATTCAAGTAGTTTGGCCTCAATCATTCCTTCCATGGCTGGAATAATGCCGGTTGAAAGCTCCATCCTTCCTATCTCCTCCCTCAAAAACCGTGTTATCTTCATTGCCTGTTCTCTGTCTATGGGGTTTTCCCTGACAAGGAAATCAGACAGAAGCCTGTCGTCCCATCTGAAACCGGTGAGATCAACATTGCCGTCTTCACTGATCAGGATCTTGCCTTTCTGTCCCATGGGAATAGCCTCCTTAGAACCTTTGCTGTCACTTCGATGGACTTTAATGTCCTGAATGATTACACTAGAACCTGAAATTTTAGCGCTTCGTCCCAGATATCCCAGGAAGGAGAGTTAGCATTCTAGCTACAACATATAGTATGTCAAGAAAAAAAATCACAATATGTAAGGTATTGGTAATACTAGGCGCCTGCCTTGTACTCGTCCAGGGGGCGGCTGCCGTTGATCTTACAGATGCGGTTCTTAAGCACAGACTGGAAAACGGTACTACCTTGCTGGTAAAGGAAAATCACAAGGCTCCTGTCGCGTCTTTGCAGGTGTGGGTAGGAACCGGAAGCGCCGATGAACTTGAGAAGGAAGCCGGAATCACCCACTTCATAGAGCACATGATCTTTAAGGGGACACCAAAAAGGGCCACAGGAGAAATCGCCCGGACAATAGAGGAATCCGGGGGCCGCATTAATGCCTACACCTCGATGGACAGGACCGTATATTACATAGAAATCGAAAGCCGTCATATTTCAAAGGCCCTCGATGTACTCCTGGATGCGGTCCGTAACTCCCTTTTTGATCCGGTCGAGATAGAAAAGGAAAGGGAGGTAATCCTTGAGGAGTACCGTCGCTATCTTGACATGCCGCAGAGGCGGTTTGCCCGTGCGCTCATGGAGACTGCATACGTCAATCATCCCTACAGACGGCCGATCATTGGTTATGAGTCCACCATCAGATCCATAAAGAGAGATGATATCCTCTCTTATATGGCCAGACGATACCTTCCTGAAAACATTGTTATTGTGGCGGTGGGCGATTTCGAATCAGAGGAGGTTGTCAGGTCGCTGAAGGAAAGTGCCGGAACTTTCGGAGGCAGGAATCCCTCGCAGAGTCGAAAACAACAGTCCGGTGGAGACGAAAAAGGCTCCGATAAGTCGGCATTTGATAGTTTACCCGCAGAGGTAACAAGGGTTACTGAGCCTGAGCAGAAGACACTGAGGAAGATGGTCATGGAGGAGGATGTTCAGCATGCCACCCTATCCCTTTCATGGCACATCCCTCCTGCCGCACACCCCGATTCTCCAGTTCTTGATCTACTGGCAGGCATACTGGCGGACGGGAGAAGCTCAAGGCTTTATGACCGGTTGAGGATGAGGGAGAGGATTGTTCACAGCATAGATGCGGATGCCCTTTCAACCCTGGATCAGGGTCTTTTTTCGATAAGTGCAAGGCTTGATCCCTCAAACATTCCCAGGCTGCTGGAGGTCCTGGCAGAGGAGGCGGCTAGGGTCTCGGAGGGGCCGGTTTCGAGGGAAGAGCTTGAAAGGGCAAAGGCGCGCCTCGAGGCTGACTTTCTTAGTGAGATGGAGACCATGTCTGGTCAGGCCCGGACGCTGGGGTTTTTCCAGACGGTCTATGGTGACTACACAGGCGTTGACAGATACCTGAGCAATATCAGGTCAATCGCTCCTGGCGACATAGCCAGGGTTGCCTCAAAATATCTGAAGGTTGAAGGCATGTCTGCCGGTCTCATGAGGCCGAAGGATTCAAAGGCTGATCTTTCGGACAAGACTCTAATGGCCCTTTTCGCGAGGCGAGCTGCCTCCAAAGAACAACTATCAGCCGCAGGAGAGGGCCTGGTAACGAAGGCAACTCTCAGTAACGGCATAAGGCTGCTGGTCAAGAAAAACAGGGAACTTCCTCTGGTCTCCCTGACAGGGGCCTTTCTTGGCGGAAACCGCCTTGAGATCGGTTTCCCCTGGGGGGTATCAAAGGTTACATCCGAGATGCTTACAAGGGGAACCAAGGACAAAAGCGCCTCTCAGATCGCCTCTTTTGTGGAATCCAGAGGCGGATCTCTTTCCGCCTTCTCAGGACACAATGCCCTGGGACTATCCGCAACGTTTTTGAGCAGAGACGCCTCCGGAGGCCTTGATCTCCTCTCGGAGCTGTTTACCCGCCCCTCCTTTCCTGATGATGAGCTGAAAATGGTGAAGGAGGACGCAATAGCGGCCGTAAGGGCCAAGAGGGATAATCCCACACCGCAACTTTTCGACCTCTTCTATAAGACACTGTTTCTGAGGCACCCCGGCGGTAATCCATTGACCGGAACCGAAGAGAGCATCCTTTCCATACAAAGGGATGATATGCTCAAATGGTATGCGATGATAGAGGACCCATCCCGATTTGTTATCGCTGTCGTAGGGGATGTGAATCCACCGGAAATAATCTCCCAGCTTGAGAGGATTTTTTCGCAGATGAAATCGTCCGGACTGAGTCTGCCGGAGGTTCCCCGCGAGCCTCCCATCCTTGATCCCCGCAAGGCTCACCTGGCGAGGCCCGGGGCCCAGACCCACATAGCACTGGGCTATCTTGCCGGAGATATTATGAGCCGGGATGACGCTCCATTGGCCATCCTTGAGACGGCCTTGTCAGGCATGGGGGGAAGACTTTTTGTGAAACTCAGGGACAAAGAAAGCCTTGCCTATTCAGTCACGGCCTTCAGGCGCGCGCTTTTGGATGCCGGATTCTTTGGGCTTTATATTGCCTGCGATCCGTCAAAGGTCCCTGCGGCCCACGATGCTATATTCCGTGAGATCAAGCTCTTAAGGGAGGATGGCCTGAGCGAGGAGGAACTTAGAGGGGCCAAGCAGTATCTGATGGGAAACATCTCCATAGATCTTCAGACAAACTCCTCTCAGGGCTCCCGTATGGCACTTGACGAGCTTTACGGACTGGGATATGACCACTTGGAGAGATTCAAGGAGCGTATCGAAAAAACAAGCCTTGCAGATATCAAAAAGGCGCTGGGAGAGGTGCTGGGGGATAAGAATTATATTGTGGTGACTGCCGGCCCAGGCAGGCAATAAGGGCGTTTCAATTTTATCCGAATCAGGCTGAAGGGGGTGGGAGAGACAGACATGGCAATAACCGGCTTTGCCCTTGAAAGGGAGGTGGGGATCCCTGAGATGGATTCCTCTGCCAGGCTTTTGAGGCATGAAAAGACAGGCGCAGAACTCCTTCACATACAAAACAGCGATGAAAACAAGGTCTTTGGAATTACCTTCAGGACGCCTCCCCCTGATTCGACCGGGGTTGCCCATATCCTGGAACATTCGGTTCTTTGCGGTTCCAGAAAGTATCCCGTTAAGGAGCCCTTTGTGGAACTCCTCAAGGGTTCGCTCCAGACCTTCCTTAATGCCTTCACCTATCCGGATAAGACATGCTATCCGGTGGCGAGCCAGAATCTTAATGATCTTAGAAACCTCATGGATGTCTATCTTGACGCGGTATTTTGTCCCAGGATCACACCTGAGACCTTCAAGCAGGAAGGATGGCACCTGGAGCTTGAATCCCCCGAAGGCATTATGGGCCTTAAAGGGGTCGTATATAACGAGATGAAGGGGGCCTACTCATCGCCGGAAGGCCTTGTTGCCGATTATTCCCTGAGATCCCTTTTTCCCGACACGAATTACGGGCTGGACTCAGGCGGTGATCCCCACAGGATACCGGATCTGACCTACGAAAGTTTTGTATCCTTCCACAAGTCCTATTACCACCCCTCCAATTCCAGGATATTTCTGTACGGAGATGCCGAGCCGGAAGGTCTCATTTCACTAATAAACGGATATCTTGAGAACTTCGAGAAGATCACGATTGACTCTTCGGTGCCCCTGCAATTCCCCTTCGCCGAGCCAAGGTCAGTAAGAAAGCCTTTCATGTCAAGCCCTGGAGAAGAAAACGGTAAAAAAGGCATGGTTACGGTCAACTGGGGCCTAATGGAGTCGGGGGATGCGGAGAAAAACTTCGCGTTAAGGATCCTTGAATATATCCTGCTCGGAATGCCCGGCTCACCTCTCAGAAAAGCCCTTATTGACTCGGGTCTGGGCGAGGACCTGGCGGGCGAGGGTCTTGGCACGGAGATCAGGCAGATCTATTTTTCCACAGGCCTCAAGGGCGTGGATATTCAAAGGGCGGAAGAGGTGGAATCGCTTATCCTTAAAACACTTCAGGGCTTGAGCCGCGACGGGATTGATCCTGGGACGGTTGAGGCTGCTTTCAACACGGTGGAGTTCAGGTTGAGGGAGAACAACGCCGGGTCATTTCCCAGGGGGCTCGTGATTATGCTGAGGGCCCTTACCACGTGGCTCTATGAGAAAGACCCTCTGGAGCTTCTTGCCTTTGATAGACCCCTTGCCGCCGTAAGGTCAGGTTATGATGCCGATCCGGCCATTTTTCAGAAGATGATATCCGAATACCTTGTTTCCAATCCCCATAGGAGCACGCTTGTCCTTTTCCCG
The DNA here is from genome assembly GCA_041753575.1 of Desulfatiglandaceae bacterium. GTDB lineage: Bacteria > Desulfobacterota > DSM-4660 > Desulfatiglandales > Desulfatiglandaceae > CG2-30-51-40. The sequence continues at coordinate 6,051 of JBGSUA010000179.1, read as the reverse complement.
GATCCGGGGCTCCTCAAAACGGAAGAAGACCTTGAAAGGGAGAGGATTGAGGGGTTACGCAAGGCAAAGACCGGAGAGGACCTTGCTGCGATAGCGGCGGATACAAAGGCACTGAAAGCCTTGCAGGAAATCCCCGACACTCCTGAGGCCCTCGCCTCAATTCCATGCCTTAAGATCGCGGATCTTGAAAAGAAAAACCGTATCCTTCCCATTGAGGAGAAGCGGCTTGAGGGAACAAGAGTTTTTTTGCATGAAATCCCCGCCAACGGCATTGTCTATGTGAACCTGGGTCTGAATCTTCTGGGTCTTTCCTGGCGGTTGTATCCTTACGTGCCCCTCTTCGGCAGGGCCCTTTTGGAAATGGGGACAAGCAGAGAGGATTTCGTTTCACTCAGCCGGAGGATAGCTTCACGGACCGGAGGAATATGGCCTCAACTCTTTACCTCCCCCTTGCTTGGACCGGATGAAACAGCAGCGTGGTTATTCTTAAGAGGAAAGGCCGTTTCCGGCCGCGTCAATGATCTTCTGGCAATATTGAAGGATATCTTGCACGATGCCTCTTTCAACAACAGAGAAAGATTCCGGCAGATAGTTCTGGAGGAGAAGGCCAGGCAGGAGCAGAGGCTCATCCCCTCCGGGCACAGGATGGTTGCCGTAAGGATCAAGTCCCATTTCGCGAAAAGCTATCTTATAGATGAGAAGATCTCAGGGATCAGCTATCTGTTTTTTCTGCGTGAGCTTTCAAAGGCGGTTGAAGATAATTGGGGAAAGGTCCTCTCAGACCTGCTCGAAATCAGGGGAATCCTTCTGAGAAGAGGCGGCATGATAGCCGACTTCACTCTGGATGGAGGCGGATTCGGGCCTGTCGAGCCTCTGACAAGAGAGCTTCTGGGGTCTTTCCCGGAGGGTGAGGTGACTGCTTCGGCTTTGCCCGCGGCCGATTTCCCCGAAAACGAGGGACTGACCATACCTGCCCAGGTAAACTATGTGGGCAAGGGAATAGAGGTCTATGGGGCCGGTTATCGCTTTCACGGCTCATCCCTGGTGGTTATGCGCTATCTGCGCACCGCATGGCTCTGGAACAGGGTAAGGGTGCAGGGGGGGGCATACGGGGCGTTCTGCGGTCTGGATCGCCTTTCAGGGACCCTTACCTTCACATCCTACAGGGACCCCAACCTTGCCGGGACCCTTGATGTATTTGATGAGACAGCGGGCTTTCTGAGGGGGGCGGAGCTTGACTCGGATGAGATCAAAAAGGCGATAATAGGCACTGTCGGCGATATGGATGCGCATCTATTGCCGGACGCCAAGGGCTTTACCGCTATGGTAAGAAGGTTGAGGGGTGACACTGATGAAGAGCGCCAACAAATAAGGGATGAGATTCTTGCGTCAGATGCTTCGCATTTTCGCAAATTCGCGGAGGTGCTTGATGGCGTGCCAAAGCGCGGTATCATCAAGATCCTGGGTGCTCCAGACAATATCGAAGCCTTTAAAAGGGAAAAGGCCTCCGGTTTGACCGTCAGCTCGGTACTATAAGGAGTGATGCATGAAGAATAGAGTAAGGTTCCTTCCTTCCGGAAAGGTTACAGAAGTTGATGAGGGCGTTACGATCGCCGAGGCGGCCCGAAGGGCAGGCGTATTCATTAACAATCTTTGCGGAGGAGAAGGGGTCTGCGGCCAGTGCGCGGTCCAGATAAAGGCGGGAGAAGTTAAGGCCGATGAGAGGAGCGAGGCGTTCTTTACCGATGACGAACTGAAGCGGGGCTTCGTGCTCGCCTGTCAGACTCCTGTTACTGCGAACCTGGACGTTGAAGTGCCCCTTGCATCAAGACTCGAAGGAGAGCAGATAATGACCGGCGCCGGTGAGGCCGCAGGCACTGCCGCTGAAGACAGCCCGCTAGTAACAAAGGTGTATCTCGAACTTATCCCTCCCAGCGGAAAGGATAATGCATCGGATGTTCAGAGAATCATAAGGGAAGTAAGGAAACGTCTCGGGTGGCACAACTATGAAATTCCCCTTGAACGCCTGAAAGATCTATCGCAATTTCTGAGGCAAAACGATTGGAAGGTGACCGCCGTAATTGCCAAGACCCAGAATTATTACCGGATAATCAAGATCGAACCGGGAGATACAACAGGAATAAACTTTGGAATCGCTGTTGACGTAGGCACTACGACCGTGGTTACCCAGTTGGTGGATCTTAACACCCGCAAGGTCCTGGGAGTTGAAGGCGCCCTGAACCTCCAGGCGAGCTTCGGAGCCGACGTAATCTCAAGGATGATATCCGCCTGCGGCAAGGGAGGAATGGTGCCCATGCAGGAGGCCGTGGTAAGAAATATCAATGAGCTTATAGACCGCCTGCTTGAAAAAAATCCTGTTGACAGGGAGGATATCAACGCGGTTGTAGCCGCGGGAAACACCACCATGAGCCACTTTCTGCTGGGCCTTACTCCTTGCAGCATAAGGCTCGATCCCTATGTACCCACAGCGGATGTCTATCCTCAGATTAAGGCTTCCGAAATTGGGCTGAACCTGGGGCGGCACACAGTCCTTGAAACTCTTCCCAGCGTGGCATCCTATGTCGGGGGTGATATAGTTGCCGGGGTGATGGCCTGCGGCATGGCTGAGGGAACTGAATTAAGAGGCCTCATTGACGTGGGGACCAACGGTGAGATAGCCCTTGGAAACAAGGATTGGCTAGTGTGCTGTTCCGCTTCGGCAGGGCCGGCATTTGAAGGGGGTGGAACCAGATGCGGCATGAGGGCGATTAAGGGCGCGATAGAAAAGGTGGAGATCAAAAACGGTGAGCTGTCCTACAGGGCTATCGGGGGGGCAAAGGCGAGGGGGATCTGCGGCTCAGGCCTCATAGACTGCATCTATGAGCTGGTTTCAAACGGAATCATAGGGGCTGACGGCAAGTTTGACCGCAATAGAAAAGACCCCCGATTGACCGTAGCAGACGAGGTTCCAGCCTATATCATTGCCCGGCCTGAGGAGAGCGAGGACGGGAATGCACTGGTTATAACCGAATCCGACATAGCGAATCTCATGAAGTCCAAGGGCGCCATATTCGCTGCCATAAAGGCGCTGGTTGACTATGTGGGCATGAGCTTTGAACAGATTGACACATTTTACGTGGCAGGCGGGTTCGGAAACTATCTCAACATCAAGAAGGCTGTGGCAATTGGACTTCTGCCGGATATGCCGGAAGAAAAGATCCGTTTCATAGGAAACAGCTCCCTGACAGGCGCCAGGATGTGCCTTGTCTCTGAATCGGCCTTTGAAAAGAGCCTCAATATCTCGAGGTCAATGACCAATATCGAGCTTTCCACCTATCAGCCTTTTATGGATGAATACATAGCTGCGCTTTTTCTCCCCCACACAGACAGGAGGCTTTTCCCCTCCGTAACATACTGAGGTTTATTGGGGAGATGAGATGCAATCATGAAAAAGTGCGGCCGCTTCCATTGATAGATGAGGTCGTTAGGATTAATATGGTTATATATGTCCTTTTTTGGTAACCCCTGGAGGATCCATGGAAAAGGAATTCTGGACGATCGAAGAGGTGGTTTCCACCTATAGCATAGAAAGGGACTTCCTTGACGAGCTTGAAAGGGAGGAGATTATCTGTCCTGTTTGCGCGCTGGGGAGCAAGACAACCCTTTCTGCTGATGAAATCGAAAAGGCCCTGCTCGCCAGGACCCTTGTAGAAGAAATGGAGGTCAATCTGCCAGGGGTTGAGGTAATCCTTAGGATGCGGGGTCAGATGCTTGGAATGCGCAGGCAGTTCGATGAAATACTTGAGGATCTCGCCGCGCAGATTCAAAGACGCTTTTATGAGCAGTGATGACTGAGGGGCTCCTTATACTCCCAGGTGAAAAGCTTTCAAATCCTGCGGGATTTCCTGAGGTATCCCATGAAGTTAAGCATGTTTTGACGATTGTTGACGGACATGTGGATCTGCCCTACTTCGCTTCGAGACAAAAGTTCAGCGAGCCCCTTAGCCGTCTTGAAAAGGGCCAGTGGACATTGACAAAGGCCAGGGAAGCCGGCGTCAGGATATGGGGAAGCGCTCTTTACTGCGAGGACCGGTTTAACGGGCCTCTGTCATTTGATCATTTCAAAGACCTCCTGTTCCATACCAAAACCTTCCTTGAGGGCATGCCCGTATTAGAGGAAGATAAAGACCTCGATGCGCTCGGAACCTTCCTCATCCTTGAAAACGCGGATTGTCTGACGGATCGGCCTCAGTACGCCGCGGAACTATCCTCCGGTGGTTTCCTCCTGGCAGGTCTCACCCACTCGGGAAAGAACCGCCTGGCTGACGGGAATGCTGTAAGATATTCGGATGGCATAACGCCCGCCGGGAAGGATGTTGTCAAGGCCCTGAGGGCAAACGGAATAGTAATTGATGTAGCACACCTCCACGATAAATGCTTCTGGGAGCTTATGAGGCTCCATGAAGGGCCTGTAGTCTCATCCCACACGGGAGTAAGGGAGGCCTGCGATCTTCCAAGGAACCTGAGCCTGGCACAGGCAAAAGAGATAACGGAAAGGGGGGGGATAATAGGGATAACGGTCAATCCGGAGATGCTCAGCCCTTTACGGCATGCGTCCCTCCAGGACGTCTATATACACATAGATATGCTGGTTCAGAAGTTCGGGCCCCACGGCGTGGGAATAGGATCTGATTTCTGCGGCTTTGATGAGCCTGCAAAGGATCTTGAGGATGTGGGAAAACTGACGAATATCGGCAGTATGCTACTCGATAAGGGTTATGGGGAAGATGCGGTTTCGGCCATCATGGCCGATAACTGGCTCAGGGTTCTGAGAACGATCCTGGAAGAGATGCCTTGAGTTCCAACCGATTTCGTCGTATTTGCGGTTGTCTGTTCGGGTCGTTGAGTTTATATGAAAATAGATAGTCATAGCGGCGTAGGCCGCTATCCAGTCCTTGTTCCGGCTTTCGCCGGGATAACGACCTGGATTCCGGATCGAGTCCGGAATGACATTCGGCATTTTCATGCTTCGTTGTGCCTCAACAGGGCATGGCGGTTAGTGTGCATACAGAAGACCTATGATTGCCGGATTCCGGTCTTTATCCGGCACGCGGAAGGGCCCGAGAATAAAATAGCTTTTGTGTCCCCCCGCTACGCAGGCTCGGCTTGCCCCCGAAAAGCGGCAGCCCAAGAAAAAGAGAACGAAGATTGAGGCCTCCTGATTAATCTATCATTCTATTTAATATCCGATTAATGCATAAGCGAGCCTGTGGAGCGAGTTAGGAGCCCTGCCAGGCGAGCCCATTCCTCCTGTTTCCTAATGCTTTTCTAGAAATCCATAGGCAGAATCTTATCCATTACCAAGTCAAAAGCGGTAGGTTTATCGAGAGTTCAGAAGGAGTAAATTCAAAGACAATGGCTCACTATATCCACAATGTACCAGGCAGGATTAGAGTCACCCTGCCGGCACTCGGCTGGGTTGTGGGAAAGGCACTTGAGGGAAATGGTCTTTCATTTCTGGCAGCCCTGATATAGAAACCTATTTTCTATAGCCAGCTTCTTTGCCTTTGACGAAATTTCGTCCTTCTATACAGTTGCCTCTCAAGCTGCAGATCTATAGTGTTACTTATCTTCAACAAATAATCCAACGCCCATAGAACTCTATTACTTACTTCACATATTCTTCATATTTACCAAATAATATATCCGTAAAATTACAATCATTAGATAGATATAGTTTAATATAGTTAAACTTGAAAAGGATATTTATTTTGATGAAAGTACAAGCCTTATTTGGGAATCCGGAAGAATATATAGGTGTAAATGGAGAGCGCTTGGAAGGTTTCAGCCTCGACAGCGGGATGGTAAAGAGGATACTCAGTGTCGCCAAACCGCTGGGACATAATGAAGTTGTCAACGGTCTTTTTAAAGTGAGCCATTTTCGGTCGTGAAAAGTGAGCCACTTTGACTATTGTGCCTGGCTCATTTCCATACCCTCCTTTCCGACTTTTCCACGCAGTCTGTAGCTGTTGCCCCTGATGTTGACGACTA
>JBGSUA010000178.1:0-1914 GCA_041753575.1 Desulfatiglandaceae bacterium | reverse complement strand
GGCATGGGCATCTGCGTTGACCAGCTTTGCAAAGATCTGGCGCTGCTGACCGGGGAAAGCGATTGGAAGATTACCTGGATTAAAGGATTCGGGATGCCGGATCAGAAACCGAAGAAGATGAAGGCGACCGTCGGCCTCGCCATACAGATAAAGGGTTAGCGCAGCAGCTTAATGGGGTCGTAATAATAGGGGACAATAATAGGGGACGTAGGGACTAAAACAACTTGACAGATCGTCAAGATAAGATACTATACAGGTATGCCGAGGAAACCGAGATTAGACGCTCCGGGAGTGCTCCATCATGTTATGGGGCGAGGTATAGAAAGCACCGCAATATTTCGGGATGATACGGATCGGAATGATTTTCTGAAACGGTTAGCCACCCAATGTGAGAACAGAAGGCTCATTGTTTATGCATGGGTGCTGATGTCCAATCATTTTCATCTCTTAATAAGGACTGGGAGCGAGCCGTTAGCGGTGGGGATGAAAAAAATCCTTTCTGGTTATGTAGGCAATTATAACCGGAGGCACAAGCGATGGGGCTATTTGTTTCAGAACAGGTATAAATCGATCGTTTGTGAGGATGATCCGTACCTTTTAGAGTTGACCAGGTATATTCATCTTAATCCTTTGAGAGCAGGAATAGTGAGTAGCATGAAAGCACTCAACAACTACCGCTGGAGCGGCCAAGCAGTTATTATGGGAAGGGTAAAGCGAAACTGGCAGGACACAGAAGCAGTACTTGAGTATTTCGGAAAACGCAGAGGGAAAGCGATTGAGAAGTACGAACAATACGTAAAAGAAGGGATCGAAAATGGAAAGCGGAATGATTTGACCGGAGGAGGACTTGTTCGCAGCATGGGAGGATGGGCTGAAGTGCTCTCCTTAAGGAGAAAGGGGATAAAGGTTGCCTCAGATGATCGTATATTGGGAAGCAGTGAATTTATAGAGGAATTATTATCTGAGGCAGAGGAACGGGAAAGGGAGACATTGCGGCTACACCGAAAGGTAGTGAACTTGAACCGCCTGGTAGAATCAATCAGTGAGTGGGAGGGAATAGGCAGTCCTCAGTTAAGATCCGGGGGGAAAAGTCGGGAATTAGTGAGGGCACGGAAGATATTCAGCCAATTGGCGATAAAGAGAATGGGATATTCAGGGGCAGAGGTTGCCCGATATCTTGGGGTAACAACCTCGGCAGTAAACCGCATCGCGAATTCAGAGGAATTACCGGTCATCGAAAAATACAGCAAGTTGTTATAGTCCCTACGTCCCCCAATAGAAAGACAAATCAGATACAGAAATACGATCTTGACTTTGACGACGCTTATCAGTACGCAGCTGCAGAAAAATACGATTTGCGCATAGTAAGTTTTGATACAGATTTCGACCGCACTGATCGCCGTCGACAAACACCTGCTGACATTTTTAAGAAGTGACGAGGAAAAATTTTTGCCTGCTTCCTTTCAATCCTTGCCGCGGTAGGCCTTCATGAAGGCCTGCTTGGCCCTTTTGAGATCTTGAAGGATCTCCTTGCCCTCTTTCTTCATGAGTTCGTGTGCAGACTCTACGATGCGCTCAGAGCTCTCATTGAGGGTTTCTTCGCCTGCCGGCGGCATCCCTTCCCGTTTCATCTTCCAGCGGAGAAGACCCTTGGTGAGATCTTTTTCAACAGCGCGGATTTTTTTGCTCAAGGATCCCGGGGGCGATTTTTTCATGCTTCCTGGCAGACTGTTGAAAAACACCCATCTGATTCGTGGCTCATGGGGCGGGGGCTTTTATAGCCACAACAATTTGTCTGGCGGCTTACGTTACGACCCGGTGCCTTACGACGCAAACGGAGTACAGGCAGCTTCATGGTACTTTGATACAAGCTGTTGCCATGCGGGTCTGTCCGGAAAAAGTTACATAGTCACT
>JBGSUA010000177.1:0-2495 GCA_041753575.1 Desulfatiglandaceae bacterium | reverse complement strand
GGCTTTGTCAAGCCTTTTTTTATGCGCATTTCGATATTAAAAGCCATTTTCTGTATCTTTTTTCTGAGACTACAATATCGTACAGCGCTGCCGAAATCCTCTATTTATAGGCGTTTCGGCAAAACCTTTCCGGAATAGGGGGTGTATAGTAAACGCCTCCTGCCTTCCTTACTTCTGGTTTCAGTTCAATGACCGCACGGTGGGCAGGGGTGAGACGGATGACTTTGCCGAGGAACCGTTCATATACCTGCCCCAAGATATCGGCTGGAAGGACGGAAAATTCATACGGGCTGTCCGGGTAATAGAGGCTCTTCAGGATATCCTTGAGCACCTTGTCATCCAGAATCAGATCCGGGGTGAGAGCGTCAACGTCGCTGGACCGGCCTCTTTCCGCACGGAAATGGAAAAGTCCGGAATTGTACCGATCATCAGCGTCTCTGAAGAGCCGAAATAATCGCTTGTAAACCCTGTCGCCGTTTTGAAGTGCCATGAGCCTGCCATATGTCTCGATACCACGATCCTCACAAATCCTGAGAAAAATGATCCGATCTATTGTGCGCTGAACCGAAAAATTGAGTTCCCTTTGAGAAAGAGCTGGATTCCGGAGGGCGATATTTCTCGCCAAAAGCTCACGCCAACGTTCGATTTCTTCCAAGAACGCCGTGTCAACTTCAGATGTACCCTTCTTCACTCGTTTAGATTCTACATACTTGTCAAAAGAGCCTTTCAATATCGCATCACGCAAGAAGATTCCGGCAATTTCGTCCCATCTGTCTTTGTAATCTGAATAATTAAGGTACATGAGCCGGGCGTTAGAGGCTTTATCTGTTTTGACTGGTTTTACCCGACAATCATAAACAGCGAATTCTTCAAAATCTGTGAGGATACTCAGAGGAAGCTTGGCGCTCCATGCATAACGGCGCAGTTGGTAGGCAGGATGGATATCTTCCTTGATGTTGATAAACGGCTTTTTGGCTTCCAGAAAAAATTTGCGTGTGCCCCCTACGCGAAAACAATAATCAGGGGCTTTTGTGATACCCCCGACCTTAACGGCATCTTCATGAATAACATCCTTGTAGGCCTCAGAATATCCCTGCTTGTTGGAGACATCCCAGCCTAGTTCCTCCATCAAGGGGTTGATGTACTCCAAGCGCACCTGTGTTTCGTTGTATTGGCCCTTCTTGTAGGATTCGAGGTTGTATTCGAATCTGTCTATCAAATCCAAGACCTTTTTGGGAACGGGCATAGCGACCTCAGAACTATGAATTCAAAGAAGATCGGATATTAATAGCGAACAAATTGGATAATAATTAGAAAGGCTTTGTCCTGTCAAGCCGCTTTATGTTTCTATTTGATCTTTTGGTAATGGCCTTACATGTGACCCCTTTCCCCGATGGCATATCGTTCAGTCACACTTAAAAATTGGCGTTGTCTGGGGCGGAGACTATCCAAGCCTCCACCCCGTCCTCATCAGGTTAAGCATAGATGTTTTCAATCCACCTCATGGCCTCGGTATCAGGTACTTTTCCAAGATAAATTTGGGTGGTCGAAAGATTTGCGTGCCGTAAGATGACCTTGCTCACAATCTCGATGGGAACACCTGACCGGGAGGCATATGTGGCAGCATGACGCCTGAGATCATGCGGTCGCAGCCGAATCCCAACCCTTTCGCCTGCCTTTTTCACCATGCTCCGGGTCGCTTCGTAGGATAAGGGGAAAATCCTCTGATCCGGCTGAATCCCGTTGTCCCGGATGTATTCCTTGAGTCTGTCGGCCACTTTCTGTGGGATGAAGACATGCTCCCGCTCTTTGCCGCTCTTGGGACCCCTCAACGTCAATTTCCGGTCATGGGCGTCCATCGCTTTCAGTTTCAGGACCTCACCCACTCTCATTCCGCCTCGGGCCATCAGTTCGAGCATGAGACGGTTCCTCAGTTTGGGCGTTGTAAAGATGATTTCGTCAATGACGTCTTTTTCGATGATCTCCCATGAGACGATGGGTCTGGACCGGAACATCTTCCTCATCATTGGGTTGTCGCAGGGATTGCGGAAATCGGTATTGATGTTGGCTCTGATGAAGTTGAAAAAGGCTGAGAGGTGGGCATATTTGATGCGCTTGGTCTGTTGTTTCCTTCCTTCAGTAATTCCGTTCAGAAATTCAAGGATTTCATCAGTAGTGATGCTTTCGATGCTCCTTTCTCCGAAATCCTGGTTAAATCTGGAGAAGAGCGCCTCATAGGACTTTACCGTATTTTTTTTGTGAATTGAACCTGTGATACTCCAGCCATAGTTTTCCCGCTTCTTTGATTTCCATGTTTCGCCCTCCTTGTGTTGGGATTAATAATGCCATGGTGTCCTGGTAACTATATGATATTCTGTAAGGAAAGGCAAGGAAATGGCATGAAAACAATGGGGTTACTTTCAAAAGGAGCCTGCATCCGTTATGGACACAAGTCCGCTACTTGATCATGGCGATTGACCACAAGATATTGGGGC
>JBGSUA010000176.1:0-4433 GCA_041753575.1 Desulfatiglandaceae bacterium | reverse complement strand
TGTGACTCCTGTTGTAAAGGGAGTATGTCAGAGCTGTCATATGGGTATCCCGCCTCAGAAGTTTAATGAGCTTATCAGGGGGGAAAAACTAATGGACTGCCCCAGTTGCAAGAGGATTATATACTGGGGTGATGATGGCAGGCTTAGGAAGCGGGAAGAAACAACTGAGTCATGCGTGTCGGAGTAGGACGGACGGTCGCTGCCCTGTATGACAGGGGGGAGGAAAGTCCGGGCTCCGCAGGACAGGATGCTGGGTAACTCCCAGTCCCGGTGACGGGAAGGAAAAGTGCCACAGAAAGAAAACCGCCTGCCATTGCAGGTAAGGGTGAAAAGGCGAGGTAAGAGCTCACCAGTCCCGCCGGTGACGGCGGGAGCTAGGTAAACCCCATCCGGAGCAAGACCGAATAGGGAGGCGTCAAGGATGGTCCGTCCGTGCCTCCGGGTAGGTTGCTTGATCCTGCCGGTAACGGTTGGACTAGAGGAATGGCCGTCATCCAGTCGGGGGTGACCTCGGATGGAGACAGAACCCGGCTTACGGCCTGCTCCGACACGATTCTTCTTATGTCACATTTAATGAACCCATAATAAATCCATTTGAAGATCCGGAAGGTGACTTGAACGGGATCAATGACGGCAGAATCTTAGACACGCTTACGTTGGAAGATGCCGTTCTTGTTATAGGAGCGGGCCATTTCGGACAAAGGGCAGCCCGGATTATGAGAGCAGCAGGAAAAGAAGTCTTGATAATTGACATAGACCCTGCATCTCTTGCCGCGGCTCAATTGGCCGGTGCGAAGATATTTCGATGCGGAGGGGTGGAGTTTCTCTCAGAGCATTTTTCCATGCTTGATCCTGAGTTGATAATCGTCCCGGCGGTTCCTGTGCACCTTGCCTTCGAATGGCTCAGGAATCATCTCTCAGGCTCATTTTATCTGAAAAAGATTGAGGTGCCTGCTAGTATTTCTGAAAGACTTCCCCATACCTGGAGGGCATCCGAAGGGTCAGTTCTTGCAAGCTACGCCGATTTCATGTGCCCCGACAACTGCCCTGAGCCTGAATTTTGCACGGTGACAGGTGAGAAGAGGGATCTTCCACTCTATAGACTTATGGAGGGTCTGGAAATGGACGGACGTCGCGCTGCGGTATTAAGAAGCAGGCAACTTGCTCCAGGCCTGGGCGGCTACAGCGCAGGTGACCTGAGTTCGCTTGCCCAAACCGTCGCAGCAGGTGCAGAAGGGAGGCGGCTTATCTGCACATCATGCAGTTGCCACGGCATCATCACTGCTTGCGAGGCAATCTGTGTGGCCAAGGAGTGAACTTAGCCTCATTGTATTTTTCCCGAGGTCTCCTCTGTGACAGCTTATTAACTCCGCTTTGATTGAGATAATTTGAGGTGTGAACAACTATGTTTCTTTTCTCTAATTTTGTCGCCGCCCTTGCCAGGGTGGTGGATATAGCCTTGACCCTGTATATGTGGATAATTATAGCAAGGGCCGTCATATCCTGGGTGAGCCCAGATCCGTTCAACCCGATAGTGAGGTTCCTGATAAGGGCAACAGAACCTGTCCTCTCAAGGATAAGAAGGCTTATTCCCATCAATCTCGGTGGAATGGATTTTTCTCCCATAATTGCGCTCCTGGCTATTATCTTTTTGCAGTCATTCCTTGTGAAAAGCCTCGCAGAGTTTGCCATGAGGCTCGGATGAGCGGTCGTGAAAAGGAATAAGAGCGCGGAGGGGACAGTGATATCCGTAAGGGTAGTGCCGCGCTCTTCATTGGAGGATATAGCCTTGGATGGTGGAGGGGTATGGAAGGCAAGACTTACTGCCCCTGCTTTGGAAGGAAGGGCCAACGAGTCCCTCATATCCATGCTTTCAAAAAGATTGGGCATCAGGAAAAGCGCTATAGAGATAATTTCAGGGGAGAAGGCAAGGCTAAAGAGGATCAGGTTGACGGGCATCGAGGGCCGCAAGATAGAAGAGATTCTTTCGGCAGGCATCTCAGCCCGCAAAAAAGCGTGATGCTACTCGGAAATGAGGTTGATCATACTTTGGAAGATAAGAGGATTTGCAGCCACAAGGTTGGCTGAATAAGGGGTGTAGCGAGAGCCGTCAAAGCATGAGATCATGCCTTTGGCCTCGGTTACTATGAGGGTTCCTGCTGCCGTATCCCAGGGTTTGAGGCCCTCTTCCCAGAAGCCGTCGAGTCTTCCGGCCGCCACATAACACAGATCCAGAGCTGCGGAGCCTGGTCTTCTCACCCCTTGGGCATTGTAAACCATCTTTTCAAATCTCTTCATTACGGGCTTAAATCTCTCACGGATGGCGTAGGGAAATCCGGTTCCCAACAGGGCCTCATTTAGCTCAAACGTTGAGGATACCCTTATGGGCTCTTTGTTGAGTAATGCTCCCATCCCCTTCACAGCCTCGAAAAACTCATTTGAGAAAGGATCATATACCACGCCGAGGACGGTATCTTCCCCTTCTCTCAAGGCAATACTTACCGCAAAGAAAGGGAATCCGTGCACATAGTTCACGGTTCCGTCAAGCGGGTCAACCATCCAGGTCCGTCTTGATTCCGGCCCGGAAAGCCCTGTTTCCTCCGTCAGTATGGAATCCTCAGGAAACGACCCTCGCAAGAGCCCAAGGATGATGCGCTCGGATTCAATATCCGCTTCAGAGACAAGATCAATCCTGCCTTTTTTGTCCACCCGTATCAATTTTCCGTAGGTGGCCCTGAGAAATGCCCCAGCTTCCTTTGCGGCCTTAGCGGCTTCATCCAGTTCCCTTTTCCACATCAGCAGAAAAAGCCTTTCGGCACTACTACGATACCCCTCTGGGTTACCGTAAAACGTTCCCTGTCTTTTGATGGATTACATCCTATTTCAGTGCCGGGCGGGATGATGTTATTCTTGTCTATGATGGCCTTTGTTATTGTGCAGTGCCTTCCCACCACCACCCTGTCAAGAATCACCGATTCGTCAACGGTAGCCCAGCTCCTTACTACGACATTGTAGGATAGGATGGAACTTCTAACTGTTCCACTCACTATGCAGCCCGGCGCGACGAGGGAGTCGAGTGCCTTTCCGACCCTTGGGCGTTCTCCTTCCTCCTGACTGAAAATGAACTTAGCAGGCGGGGCAGCCTCCTGAAATGTATTGATGGGCCATCTGCTCCCGTAGAGGTTAAAATAGGGGTCAACGCCTGTCAGATCCATATTCGCGTTCCAATAAGAGTCAAGATTTCCCACATCGCGCCAGTATCCCGAATCCCTGGTTTTGGGCTCAAGTCTTAGAATACGCTCTCCTGATTCCGTAGTTGCATAGATGTAATCGGATATGGCGTTGTTCCTGCGATAGGGGTAGGCATAGATCCTGTGTGTGGGCAGAAGCTTCGGTATTATGTCTTTGCCGAAATCGTCTTCGTCGCCGGATTTAAGAATTTCAACAAGGGCTTCGGCCCTGAAGACATAAATGCCCATTGAGGCAAGGACATGCCCCGGATCTCCGGGTATGGTTCGCACATTATCCTTAGGCTTTTCCCTGAAATCCGTTATCCGGTAATCATCGCTCACGGATGCGACCCCGAACTGACTGGCAAGGGATGCATCCACCTCGAGGAGGGAGAGGGTTACGTCGGCCTGTTTCTCATGGTGATAGCGGATGAAGAGGCTGTAGTCCATCTTATATATGTGGTCGCCGGATAGGATGATAATGTCGCGCGGCTTGTATCTTTCAATAAGGTAGAGGTTCTGACGGATAGAGTCTGCTGTGCCTCTGTACCAGTCGTTTCCCACCCTCTGCTGAGGCGGCACATTCTTGAGAAAATGGCCGATCTTATTGCTGAAGATGTTCCAGCCGCTCTCAAGATGGTCAACGAGTGACTGTGACTTATACTGTGGGAGAACGATTATTTTGTAGATGGAGGAATTGACACAATTGCTCAGGGTAAAGTCAATGAGCCGGTATATACCGCCGAAGGGGACTGCCGGTTTGGAGCGGTCGTGAGTGAGGGGCATCAGCCTTTCACCCCTTCCTCCTGCCATTATGAACGCAATGGTATCTTTCATTCGGAAACTCTTGGGATCTTAAGATCCCTGTTCAGATAATTAAATATGCCCTAAAAGGAATAAAACACGGCGCGATACTAAAAGCTGCCGGATTATATGGGTCATTGATAAAAGGTGTCAAGGGTAAGAGAAAGACTGACTCTATTCAGCCGTTCATTAGATGCATGACCGCTTGTGCTTGAAGAAACGGGCTGGATATGTTAAGGTGCCCCTTGATTTGTTTGCTTATATGATTGTTGACAAAGGATTTCACAACAAAGGGCTCATGAATTTTCAAGACCGCAGTGCGATGATACATGGTGATCCGGGCGACACCACCAAGGCAATGCCCACCCGGTGGTGGGGTGATTTTAGACTGCCTGCAGG
>JBGSUA010000175.1:0-1822 GCA_041753575.1 Desulfatiglandaceae bacterium | reverse complement strand
TCCCCTTTGCCTCTGGGGTCACGGTATTCATACAGTCCGTACTCATGTTCTAAGTGTACGACATACGGGTTCAGCTCTCTGACCTTTTCAGCAACCGGCTTCCACCAGTCGTGTCTGGACATGTCGATAATAGGGAAAACCCCTTCCCCTCTACCATCCGTGTGGCTTATTACGAGCACTTCTCGGTCAGGATTTGCCTTTTGGATGAATTCCCGGGCTTCTTCGGTAAAAGTGCCTATCCCACAGAGCCTGGGAGGATAGCTCGATATCATGGCTATGGGTGACGAGTTATTCATCGCGGATCCCTCCTTCCTAATCCCACCGTTTTTACCGGAATTATGCTGCGGCACCCCATCCTGCGAGTCCTGAGAGCCCTGACCGGTTCTTTGATGGTTTGTCCCGGAATTATGCGGCGGCCTTGCGATTCTGGGGGTCCGCGGGGCGATAACGAGGCGGGGATGGTCCCCTGACCTCGAAAAGGCCACGTATCTCCTCCCACAAGACCCGCCAGAGACCAGACTGTCGCCACGTTGCTGAGAAAACCACATTTTCCCGATTCTGAGCGTACCTCAAGGAACTCCCCTCAGTCAATCAGAATCACCCCTGGCTCGTTGGCCAAACCTCCCCTGGCACTGCTGTGGAAAGGTGATGCCGTGCCGAAACGTCTGGCAGAACAGTGCCCATGATTGAGGGACGATTCGCTCCAGGATATGATTGCCAGGTATACCGGGCGGACAAATGTTGGAAAATCGCCCATGCTAATAACCCAATACCCCGAGAAGAACGTCGCCCAGAATTCATCTGGCTAAAGCATGGGGGCACTGAGAGAGAGAACTTGGTAGCTTGGGCTCCATGCAGCAGGTCTCAATGCGCGGAAACATCTGCCAGCCGAACTTGTCTAATTAGGTAGTAGAGGTGGAGCCATGAAAACGTACCGATTTGTTACTACGACACATCATGACGTTCCGGCTGAAACTCTTGAGGAGGCCATCCAGGCTTTTAACGAGATGAAGCGGGCGGGACTTTCCACTCAATTCGACATGGTCACCCGGATAGAGGTCAAGGACGAAAGAGGAGAATACATCCCGATGGATCGCCCCCTGCGGGCCGGAAATCTGGATGCAGGCAAGGAAGCACAGTTACATTAGTGAAGGCAAATCCCTTGTGAGAGGTTCGGCGAGTCTACAATAAACGGCTCGGGTGGAGTCGACCACGAGAGACAATTCTTTTGAGCGAGGTCGCTGGAATCTGGTCCTGTGTTGGTACGCCTAAGAGAGGCTGCACCGATACGAACAGTCATATCGCATACGCGACGGCCCGAAGGCCGCAGCAATGGCAAGACCGCCACATAATTTCGGTTCACACAATCACTGCTGCACGTGAGCGAATGACGGACGTGCAAGGCAAGGGGGACACGCAGATGGACGCTCTAAACGAAAAAGAGCTTTTTCAGGACATTAGTTCCGGAAAGTACTCCCCTCAGCAGCTAATGCTAAAACATGGTCTCACCGAGGAGGAATTCTGTCGCCGCTATGATGACTTTCGCAAGAATGGCCGGATTTCCCCAGTCACTGACTGGACTTGGAAGCGGAAGGGTCATCTGGTGGAGTGTGCCGGTCGGTCTTCATTCGGCGCCATAGGTAAAACGCCTAAAGCGGAATTCAATTCTAAACCAAAAGATGTTGCCGTAGGTACTCATCCTGGTTTCACAAGGTATGCGGATTTCGTTCGTATCCTCGGAGAGGCGCCGCGATTTCTTGTCAAAGCCGTGGCTAGTCTTTTCAATAGGGTAGCTTAACCCCACGGAAGCCACTTTCCACCA
>JBGSUA010000174.1:0-3661 GCA_041753575.1 Desulfatiglandaceae bacterium | reverse complement strand
GACGCATAAAATAGTTGCTGCTGACATCCGGTGGAAATTGCAGATCCTGATACGCCTCGGTGACCACTTGTCTGAAGCCCGCCAGTGCATCGACGGTATTTACCCATTGCAGTTCGGCGCCGGTGGGCGCCGGCCTTTGTTTGACCGGCGCATCCAGTACCATTCCCGGCGATTCCGACACCAGGAAAAACTTCTTATCCTTACAAAGTTGAATAACAGTTTGGTCTGCATGGCCGCGCAGCAGTAAGGAAAAGGCCTTTTTGCGGCCGGCGAAAAACCCCCTGGCCCTGGCTAAAAATGCTTCAGGGGATTCGTCGGTTGTCGATGACAGATTAAACGCAAAACTGCAGGCCGGAAAATCAAGGGCGGAATTAATGAAGACCGTATCCTGCTGATACAGAATTTCAGGATGGGGGATCCATTTGGCGCTCTGGCACCAGAAGTCCACGAGATTGAGATCCGCCAGGCGCAACAGTTCACTTTCGCTAATAGAAGATTTCATGGCGCGCTCCTATCCAGCCTTTCGGGCCTTATCTCCAATGTACGTCAAATAGACATCATCCAGATAGATCACTTTCTCTGTCAAATGCCAGCGTCGTTCCGAGTTGGCAAGTTTATCCTGAAGAACGATTTCAGCAGGGAGAGCAAAATCAATACCACCAGTGAACTGGCGGTATGAGGTTCCGCCACAAGTGGCGGTCTGACCCTACTCCAAATGCAACATTTCTTTCTCAGTTTTCAAACAGTTGCTCCGAACGGGACACTGTTTGAGAGACAAAGTTGTACATTAGAAACGGGTTGCCTTTTGCCGTGCCGATAAACCTGGACTTTGAGACATCAAACGGGGGAAGCTATTCTCGGGTTCGAGTAACTGCTAAGACCTTGTTTCCATCTGCTGGCCACGGATGTCGTTGGCATGCGGGTCTTGTTGAAAGAATCTCGGCATTAATCACTGGCATAGCCATTGTTCGTACCACCGGCATGCCGGTAGCTTATTCCTTCGAGTTAGCGAAATACCCTATTTATCATTTTTGCTACATCCTGCCATACATCTGTTTCATTTAGTCCTTGCTTCCTGAGATTAACCAATGAATATGCTGGATGCGGCATTGCAAACACGTTCACCCCTGATATTTTTCACCATAAGAAAACGATTTTTGGACCATTTGTTTTAACGTAGGCTTTTGGATTTCTGATTCCTGCAGAATCTCTATTGTTGATTGTAAAGCTTCAAGCCCCAATGCCAGTATGCCTCTTGGTTGTAGGCAAGCAATAATTTCCGTTAGGACAACTCTGCAATGTTTTCTCTCTGTGTTATTATTAGCTTTTGAATTTTCATTAAAAAAACCATGAAGAATCGCATTCAGAAAATAAATCGAGCTAGTTGGTATGGTAATCAAGAACCGTTTTTCAAAAACAAAAAGTCTCTTGGCAGAAATATCCTTATTGTGAATAGGGCAAAGGAGCCTAGTATGTGAAGAACCACCAACACTAGCGCCAGGGTCTCTCGCCATGATAATCAAGCCCTTTTTTTCAGTGCCATAATGCTCATCGCAGTTAATAGCGAAAGAAGTATTATTCTTTTTTGGATTTCTCAAACAACTGCTGCACGCAGGATGATCACCGACCTCGCGCTGTCAAGCATCTCTTTTAGCTTATCCATAGCAATTTACTTCCAATTTTGCTTCTCTATCATTTGTAGACAAGGCTTTGCCGGCAGCAAATCACCATCTCGGCGATCATTTTGATCTTCCTCCCGCTACAAATCTCCCTCCTGCAGTACACGCCCAAATCCGTTTGTTTCCAAATACCAGTATGTAAAATGCTTCGATAACCAGCTCGCAGCCTTTTCCTCGGCCAATAGGCGGTAACTGGATGTGTAAATGACCGGTATGCCGAAACGCGCCTCCAGCGCATCGAGAGTCCCAGATACAGCATTCGGGTGGGCCACTGTAAATTCGTCGTCATAGGGCGATTTGATATCTTCATAGCTCGCCTCAAGGATCAATGCACGCCAGCGGTATTGAGACAGTCGCTCGCACATTCTAAAAAACCGCGGACGTTCTTGAATTACGGTGGTTATCAGATCGGAAATGGTTTTTCGTTCCAGGGCAAGTATCTCCTCCATGCCTTGTACGCTATAATCGCCAACACTGAGTTTACAGCGTTTAACTTGTCCTATCCAATTGGTAAATCTGCTAAAATCGAAGGGTGTTTTCTCACGGGTGTCTACTAAAACGACAGGTTTTGGGATTTGTCTTGTGATACTATGGCCTTTGCGCTTAACAATGAGCCTGCCTGTTGGCGGCGAAAGAAAATTGGGTTCGTGCATCGGGTCAGTGATGTTGTCCTGAAGACAGGCTTCTTCTGTAACCGATGAGGGCGTTTTCGCCATTTAAGCTCCTTTGGAAATTTCTGTGAAATTTTAACACAGAATGGGTCTGAACGCAACTTGAAAGGGCTGCATTCTCAAAAGAGCTTTTCGTCGATGGCAAAGCGAAGGGTAGTCGTCAATCCAAATTTGCCGTGGAAGTTACCATGTGGATATCGCAAAGATTTGGGACCACCCAGAATTACAGATATCTATTTAAGAGAACTTTGGACTGTGGGGTTTTAACAAGGCATGGCATTATCTGGGGAAGAGAATCACGAATTCGAGGCCCTTTTCCGAGTTCACCGCGTGAATACGGCCGCCGTTTTGTTCGATGATCTTCCTGACGATGGCCAGACCCAGGCCCGTTCCCCTCTCTGAGACGCCCTCCACCCGGTAGAAGGGTTCAAAGAGTTTGTCCAGTTCGTTGTCGGAAAGCTTCCGGTAGGTGTTGGTCACGCTGAGGCGCCAGTGATCGGCATCCTCGGCCACGCATATGGCCATCTCGCCCCCGTTAGGGACAAACTTGACGGCGTTATCCAGCAGGTTAGACAAGGCAGAGCAAAGACTTTCCCTGTCCCCGTAAACAAGGGTGATCGAAGGGAGTTCCGTCCGCACCATCATCCCCTTTTGTTTCATAGCCGTTTCGAAGCGGTCGAGCAGTTCTCTTAGTAATTCTGGCAGATTCAGCGGCGCTCTCTCAAATGGCTTTTCACGAATGTCCAGTTTGGAGAACTCCAGTATCCGGCCGATGAGGCGGTCCAACTCCTCGATGTCTTCACTGATGGCATTCAGGTGTTTTTCCACCATTTTTGATTCGCCCCTTTTCAGTTGCTCCTCTATGATTTCTTCTGCCACCCGGATCCGGGCCAAAGGGCTTCGCAATTCGTGAGAGACATTGGCCGTGAGTTCTTTTCCGCCCCGTATCATTCGTTCCAGTCTTTCCGCCATAACGTTGAAGGTTCGGCCCAGTTGACTGATCTCATCCTTGCCGGTCAGCGAAAACCGGTGGGAGAGGTCCCCTTCGGAGATCTGGACAGCCGATTGCCTGAGCCGGTTCAGAGGTCTGGTTATCTGTCTGGAGACAGGGATCACCAGGAGGGCGATAATCACGCCGATCACGGCCAGGCCGAGGGCAAAGCCGCCTTTGTGGGGCCCTGTGTCAATGCGTTGGAAAAGGGCGTGGAGGGTCCCGGTTTGTCCATCACCCATCCGGATGGGGATGAGCACGTAGAAGCCGCCGCCTTTCCTGAAGCGCTTATAGACCTTGTAAGGCCCCATGTTCATTTC
>JBGSUA010000173.1:0-3001 GCA_041753575.1 Desulfatiglandaceae bacterium | reverse complement strand
CATCCGCAACGAAGCTTGGCCAGGGGCCGCTCTCGAGCTGTTCAACCATGGGTATGTCGTGCTTAACTTTGAAGCTCTTAAGCTCTTCATCCGTATAGTTTTTAAGCTCTTCATCACTAAAAATTCTTAAATCCTGATACTTTAATTCTTTCTGTGGTACAATTGGTTCAAAACCCATCAGCAATGCCTCCTTTTTCTAATCTCGAAAGACAAATATGAATCCAAGGAGTTTCTCCTAGTTATTTCCCCTTAGCTACCTTCACCTCCTCCCCCATGGATTAAAATTCAGTTTGCCGCGCTCAAAAAGGCCTTTCCAAATCGCCCTATCACTTCCGGCTTTTCTAAAATCTGATCTAACTCATTGTGAATATTGGAACTAGTTTATCTTTCAAATACTTAACCGCTACTTTATAGTCATTTCATCTGAACAATGTCAATAGAAAAAACAAGTCTTTGCTATTGACTTTCATTTCCGGCCATGCGCCTAATTGCAGCAATATCAATTCAACGAAGAGATGAGGCATACTCCATGGAGTTGAATTTAATCTAAATGGATCATAGGTATCCAAGGGTTGTGATAGCCGGCCTTAAAGGGGCCTCCGGCAAGACCTTTCTGTGCCTTGGCCTCATAGGGGCGCTGAAGGAAAAGGCCCTTTCCGTGGCGGTCTTTAAAAAGGGCCCTGACTTCATAGACGCCGGCTGGCTGTCTTTCGCCGCGGGAAACCCATGCAGGAACCTTGATCCGTTCCTTATGTCTTCCGATCAGATCCTTGCATCTTTTCAAGAAGGGGCAACTGATTGCGGCATATCCATCATAGAAGGCAACAGAGGTCTTTTTGACGGACTCGATCACGAGGGCCGATGCAGCACAGCGCAATTAGCTAGAATCCTTAAAGCCCCCATTATTTTGGTTGTGGACGTAACTATGGCCACGCGAACAGTAGCAGCCCTTGTCAGAGGATGCCAGGTCTTTGAGCCTGAGCTTTCCATCAACGGCGTCATTTTGAACAGGGTAGGAAGCACAAGACAAGAATCACTCATAAGAAAGGCGATTGACTCATATTGCGGAATACCAACTTTGGGCGCTATTCCAAAACTTAAAGAGAATGAATTTCCTGAAAGGCATATGGGCCTTGTACCCCATCACGAAAGGAGCGGATCTTTGAGCGCGCTCAAATCCGCAAAGGAAGCGGCTCTGAGTTTTGTGGATCTTCCCGCTCTTATAGAAATAGCATCAGGCGCCCCATTTCTTCAGTCCACAGATTTCTTGACCTCCTCGGCCTCACAAAGCCATTTATTCGCAGGCTCAGAGGCGCCTCGAATTGGGGTTGTCAGAGACGATGCCTTCTGGTTTTACTATCCGGAAAACATTGACTCGCTTAAAAGGAACGGCGCCAGGTTAATAGACGTTAGCGCCCTTTCCGATCACGAACTCCCGGAGCTTGATTGTCTTTACATAGGCGGAGGGTTTCCGGAGACAATGGCAGATGCACTGTCAAGAAATGCCTCATTCAGAGAGTCACTTAAGATAGCTGTGCACAAAGGGCTTCCGGTTTATGCCGAATGCGGCGGGCTTATGTATCTGGGAGAGGAACTCTTTTCAAAGACTAACCGTTATCCTATGGCCGCCATACTCCCCATCTCATTTTCACTGGAACGGCGGCCGCAGGGGCATGGATATACGGTACTTGAGGTTACCCGCCCTAACCCCTTTTATGAAGTAGGAGAGACCATCAAGGGGCACGAATTCCACTACTCAAGGCCAATCCTTACAAGACCTGCGCAGACACGCTTTGCCTTCAGGGCACTCAGGGGCGGGGGTATTTTTGAAAAGCAAGACGGACTCTGCTTTGCTAATGTCCTTGCGACCTATACCCATGTCCACGCGGGAGGGTCTCCTCTCTGGGCCAAACATATGATAAAGGCGGCCCTGCATTTCAGGGGGCAAGCTGAAAAGATGTCGAAACTGGAAAAGAGCAATTGACAAACAAAAAAATCTCTTGTATTTTCTTTTTTCAAAGTTTAATTTGTAAGGCGGCACAGAAAATTATTTAAGGAGGTTAATATCTATGCCTACGGTTGAGTTTCAAGGCAACAGCTTCCAGGTTGATGAAGACGGTTTCATTGACGACTTCAATAACTGGAACACACAATGGGTCGATTACGTAAAGACCACAGAAGGAATCAGCGATCTCACAGATGAGCACTGGAAGGTAATCAACGTTCTTCAGGATTACTACAAGAAAAACGGCATTGCCCCAATGGTCAGGATTCTTTCCAAGGTTACCGGCTACAAGCTTAAATACATTTATGAGCTTTTCCCATCGGGCCCCGGCAAGGGAGCCTGCAAGATGGCCGGACTTCCAAAACCGACCGGCTGCGTATAGCGCAGACTTTCTTTCCTTCTTTGGATTAAGCGCAGGGGACAGAAGATACCCTTGCGCTTTTTTTAAATTATCCTGCCACTGAACTAACCTTATTTTAAGCTGGATAAGATTCCTTTATATAGTTCGGGTCTGCGTGCCTGGAGGAAAAATTTCATGGTATTTTCTCTGGCCATGTTAATTACATCTGATCGCAGCTCAGCCAGAAGAATGTGCTCGCGTCCACCTCTGTAGGAAGCAATCGCCTTCCCGTCAGGGCCGAGGATAAGAGCCACTCCCGGGAAGGGAACCCGGTGTCTTAATTCACCGGCTTGATTGCACGCGACAACAAAAAGGCTGTTGTCATAGGCCCTGGCAGTCAGGTGCCTCGACCAGCTCGTGAGCTTTTCATCGGGTGTGCCTCTAGGTGAAGCATGCGGAAAAAAGATAACTTCAGCCCCCATGATAGCCATTATCGAGCTTAATTCCGGGAAATGCCCCTCATAGCAAAGCTGAATTCCGAATGAGATACCGGAGTCTTCAAAAACCTTGATTGCACTGCCCTCCCCATAAAAACTCTTCTCCTGCGGAGAGAGGTGAGTCTTTCTGTGAACCATCACCTGGCCGCGAGGGGGAAA
>JBGSUA010000172.1:0-41137 GCA_041753575.1 Desulfatiglandaceae bacterium | reverse complement strand
AAGAAAGCGTCAAAGGAGGAAGCGAGACGGTTTTGCTGGTTGAAGATGAAGAGATGCTCCTTGAGATGGGAGAGATGATGTTAAAGAGGCTCGGCTACGATGTGCTTACAGCTCTGGGTCCAAGACAGGCCCTTGAGATCGTAAAGGGCAATGACAAAGAGATCGCCCTTCTCATGACGGATGTGGTGATGCCTGAGATGAACGGCATGGACCTGGCTGAACGGATATCCTCACTCAAGCCCGGTATCAAGTGTCTCTTTACCTCGGGCTACACGCCCAATGTCATAGCCCGTCACGGGGTCTTGAAGGAAGGGGTTAACTTCATTCAGAAACCTCTCCTGGTAAAAGATCTGGCCAGGAAAATCAGAAGTATCCTGGAGTCATGATATTCTGCCAAAGATCTTCTCAAGAGATTGCGGCTTCTATCCTTAACGCAGGCTGGTTGGGCCTTACATTGGGGGGAGCATATCCTTTGAAACTTTTGGCCATTCGTTTTATGGAATCCTTAAACAAAACTTCCATACTTGTACCCGAGACCTGCCTGACAAACCCCAGGCCGAACAACGGATGACTGACTATATCTCCAGGCTTGTAAGTGTCTTCCATGTGGTAATCTTTTACGAGCATTTCCTGGTTCATTTCGCTGTGCTTTAGTTCCCAATCGAGAGCCGCATCATAAACCGGCTTTGTAACCTTACGGGCAACTCTCGCCTTTTTCTCCTGCTTGGGCCGTTTTGTGGCGTCACTCTCTGCTTTCTTTTGCGCTGCCTCTCTATACACATGCTCAGCGCCGCAGGTCTTACATTTAACCTTTTTGACCTGACCCTTAACTTCATAAATTACGATATGAGCCAGCGTGAGCTTACATTTTGTGCATTCTGCAATGATATCTTTTCCGACTAATGACATAGGAATCCTCCTATTTTGGACTAAAGGCGGTTCAGTAGAGCATTAAAACTAATAATCAGATGTTTGATTTATACTACAATATACTTATTTTGTCAGGTTATATTTTTTTACTCCACTTCCTGAAGAGAGGGCAAACAGCTTAAGACCCCCGGCAAAGAAGCTCTTGGCGCTCGGGAGAAAAAATCCTCACGGCTTTTTTGTTTTTTGGGCGCCTTAACCCTTGCGTGTTGATGGAAACAGATAGATGTCAAATAAGGTCGCAGAGAAGATTGAGGCGACCCTGGCGTGGGCGTAATAATTGACGGATGCCCTCCACCTTCAAGTGATCGCGAGGGAGTGGAACAGGCTCGGCGCTCAAGTAAAAGAACTCCCGGATGGTCTCGTCTTCAGGGGATTCCGAAGTCTTTCGGGCACATTAGATCCCCATAACGATCACCGTATCGCAATTGCCCTTGCGGTGGCTGGCCTCAGGGTTCCCGGTGTGATCATTCAAGACAAGGCATGCGTGAATAAGTCTTTCCCTGAGTTCTGGTCTCTCTGGAAAAAGATATCGGATCGCTGTTAAACCTAAATGATTACCTGCCTTCCTTGAGCAAGGATTTTCTTACCTTTCCTAAAGTGGTTCTGGGGAGTTCTCTGCAAAAGGTCACCGACTTAGGCCACTTGAAACGCGCGATGCGCCCCTTGCAGAAGGATATTATTTCTTCCGGGGTCAGGCCGGCCTCTTCCTTGGCGATTATGAAGGCATGCCCCACTTCCCCCCATACCTCGTCGGGAACGCCTATTACGGCGACATCCTCGACCGAGATGTGTTCCCGCAAAATCTTTTCCACTTCCGCCGGATAGACGTTCTCCCCTCCGGAGATATACATATCCTTTGCCCTGTCAACAAGGTAAAAGTATCCCTTCTCGTCCATCCTGGCGAGATCGCCTGTATGGAGCCAACCGTTTTTTATGGTCTCTTCAGTCCGGTCCGGGTCCTGCCAGTATTCCTTCATCATAATGGAGCCCCTTACCACTATCTCGCCCACCTCTCCGGGACTGACCTGCCTGCCGTCCTGTCCCAACAGGGCAACCTCGGCATGGAACACCGGTCGTCCGACAGTGCCCGGCCTCTGAATCGAATCTTCCTCAGAAGCCCACAAGAGGATTGATGTCTCGGTCTGCCCCATTATCTGTCTGAGCGGGAAACCCAGTTCCATGCACTTAAGAAGAAGCTTGTGGGTAGTCTTTTCGCCGCCGATTGCGCATACCTGCAATGATGATATGTCTCCTATGTAATGCGGAGCCTCCTTGATAAGGGATCTCCAGATTGTCGGGACTCCCAGGAACTTGGTGACCCTGTATTTTTCAATATCCTCATAGACCCTCGCAGGATCAAACCGGGGATGGATTACCATGGTTCCCCCTTTGTAGATGATGGGGGATGCCTGAATAAAAAGACCTCCCGAGTGGAACAGAGGAAGAGCTATCAGCATTATGTCGTCAAAGTTGAGTTTGAAGAACATGTCGGCGTTAAGGCAGTTGAAAAAGGTCTTCCGGTGGCTCAGCACGGCCCCTTTAGGCTGACCGGTGGTGCCTGATGTGTACATAATCACGTGGGGCTCCTCCGGATCGCTTGGACCAAGAGATTTCGTCAGAAAGGGTTTTCTACCTGAGAACTCCTCAACCGAGGGACCATACCGCATGATTTCGGGAGGGCAGGTATTTGAGGAGACCATGGCCAATTCCATAAAGGGCCTTCTGTGATTGGGGCCTAACTTGGCCGCTGTTTCAAGGTAGGATTCCCCCAATACAACGAGCCTTGGTCTCGCATTTCGAAGTGTATATTCGATCTCGGGGGCCTCCAGCCGGAAGTTGATGGGCACAAATAAGGCTCCCAGTCTTGAACATGCAAGATATATTTCGATGAATTCAGGGCAATTCTCAAGTATGACGGCAACCCTGTCCCCCTTCTCGATTCCCAGTGACTGGAGCCAGCAGCTCGTCTCATTTGCCTTCTGGTGAAGTTCAAGGTAACTTATCTTATGGCCTTCAAAAAAAATAGCGGGCCTGGTCGGCTGCAACTCGCTCCAGCGCTGCACCCACCAGGCGATATTCATTGACCTTATCACCTTAGTCTTAACCCTCCGGAAAATAACGCCCGTGACGTACAGGCAATCAATCGCCTGTCTCGGCAATCTCGATATATTTTGTCTTCTTGGCCTCCCTCGGAAGCGTCTCAGGGCCAACCCATTGTAAAACAGGCGCAATCCTTACTTCTTCCCTGAAATATGCAAGCATTTTCTTCTCAAGGATCTTGAGATCCTCCTGTCCTATTCCAGGACCATACTCCAGTTTGATTCTTAGAGGCGGCTTAACCAGAGGACCTGGTTTGTCCAGCAGGATCCTGAAGTGGCCTGTCACCTGGGGACTGAACTTGAGTATTGCGGCTTTGACAGCCTCGGGATACACATTCACCCCCTTGACAATGAGCATGTCATCAGCCCTGCCCACGATCTTGAACCTGATCCCTGGCATACCGCATCCGCACGGCTCGGTATAAACCTGAAGGAGATCTCCCAGGGCATAGCGCATAAAAGGCCCACCCTCCCAATCAAGGAACGTGAAGACCATCTCTCCCACTGCCTTGTCATTGAGTGCGATCGGTTTCCTGGTGGAGGGATCAACAAGTTCAAGGAGGCAGTGGTCCTCCGATACGAAGTGCATTCCACTGAATTGCTCAGGAGGCTCATCGCAGGAAATGCCGTGGAAGGCATGGCCTCCTCCGGTGTGGTCGAAAACCTTGGCTCCGAATCCATCCGCGAGCATCTTTCTCACTTCCGGGTTTCCGCCCCCCGGTTCCCCGGCGCAGAAAAACCACTTCAAGCCCAGCTCTCTTGCCGGCTTTCCCGCTATGTCGGGGCACTTCTCTATGATGTACTGGCCGAAAGACGGCGTCGCTATTATCGCCACAGGGGCCGTAAGACGTACGAAATCGAGCACCCTTTTTGTGCCTCCCTCCACTCCGACGGGAACAACACAAGCGCCCATGAACATTATGCCCTGGGAGAGAGGAAGTCCTCCTGTAAACATGCTCAGCGAAAGCGCCTGCAGCATCACATCCCCAGGTCTGATTCCCGCTCTCCAGTACTTTCTCGCATGCATCTCGTTTACCACATCAACATCGTGCCGGGTGAGGGTGTAAAGGGTTGGAATCCCGGTTGTGCCTGAGGTGGAGTTGATCCTTACAATTTTCTCCTTTGGAGCGCAGGCCAGAAGCGAATAAGGATTGCCGTATTTTTCGATTGATTCCTCCTGAGCGCGTCTGTGCTCATCCTTTGTCATGACCGGAACTTTCGCGAAATCCTCGAAGCTCTTTATATCGCCAGGTAATGCCCCGACCTGCTCGAATTTCTTTCTGTAAAAAGGTGAGCTCTCATAATTGTATGCCAACTGCTTTTTTAGCCTTGAGAGCTGAAGGGCTCCAATTTCATCCCTTGAAAGGGTTTCTATCTTTTCGTTCCAAAGTCTTTTTACCCTTCTTGAACTCATTTGCTTCTCCTGACTGCATATTTCTTGATTGAGACGATTATCTTGCCGGGTCTAGAAACAGATGCACAGTCGGCCAATGACCTCAGCCGAATCTCCTTTAGCTCCTATTTTTTGAGGAGTTCCATAAGGATTCCTGATGTGGTTTCCTCTTCCAGAAAAGCTATTAAGCCCTTACCGCCTTCCCTCGGAAACCCAAGCTTCACCTTAGCCCCTATTGAGCGGCACCTATCCAATGTGCCTTCAAGATCCTCTTCGAGAAAAGAGATATGATTCAATCCCGCGATCGAACCCATTACCGATCTTCCGAAGCTTTCGCCCTCTGAGAGGTACTCAATGAGTTCAATATCAACATTTTCAGCCTCGAGATATCCGATCCTAAGTCCCACGTCAGGCAGTTCTCTAATCTGGGCCTGCTTTACACCAAATACCTCTGTAAAAAGAGACAGGGCCTTTTCAAGATCCCTGACTATTATCCCGATGTGGTCAATGATCATGCTTTTGCTCCCCTGATGAGCCTGGTTTCCGCCATATCCAGGGTCATCTCAGACGCGTTTATCACAACCCCATAGTCAGTTTTGGCTTTTTCAAGACTAATCATCCCGTTCACTACATCTTCCAATACCTTTTCCGGCGGTCTTTCAAATGGATCGCCATATCCCCCGCCCCCTCCTGCGATCTGGGAAAACACAGTTTCTTTCGGTATGTTTCTGACGATCTCTTTTGATTTCACCTTCCTGATGGTGCCGTCCGGATATCTCAAAGTGATGCTGTTGAGTTCCCCCTCTTTTCCTCCAAAGATTCCGAAGGCCTTAGACTCTTCTTCTATGCCGTCCCCGAACGCTATGCCTGTGATACTGGTGCCCCTGATCGTAAACTCAGTCTCGACTCCCGCGCCCCCTCTCCATCTTCCCGCCCCTGCCGAATCGGTCAGATACTCGTGCTTGATAAGAAAGTGAGGATCTTGAATCTCGAACATCTCATAGTCCTGGGCAAGAATCCCCCCGGCACAGTTTATCAGCCCTATGTGGTCATATCCGTCCGCCATCCATGTACCACCCGATCCGCCTTTCAATGCCAGAAACAGAATATCCACGTAAGGTCTGTTCTTCCTTGGATCTGTTCCTGTAATGGTGAACCCAAGGAATCGGTTCCAGCCCGCTGTCACCTTTTCAGCACAGGCCTTGGCCATGGCCTTGAAAATGGCGTCTGAGTTAGGCCCGGTCAGGCTGTTGCCGAAGGTTGTTGCGGCCGGGAATCTTGCATTGAGAAAGCTTCCTTCAGGGACATCTATGCGTATTGGGCGCAGTATACCGTCGTTATGAGGAATATCCGGATTGATAAGCATCAGGAAGGTAAGTAGTACCGCAGAGGCGGTTGCAGCATAGGGCGCATTCACGAAGCCCTCAGTCTGAGGAGATGAGCCCGCGTAATCGAATGTAATTTCATCACCATTGACTATCACCTTCAGATTTATGAGCATTTCTGAGCCGTCATGGATACCGTCGTAATACACCAGGCTTTGCGCAGAGTAAGTCCCGTCCGGAATGGATCGGATCTCACTCCTTACCATCTTTTCCGTTGTATCAAATAAGTGCTCTACATGGCTTCTGAACTTCTCAATCCCATATTTTTCTACCAGGCCCTTGATTCCCCTTTCTCCAACAACACAACCTCCCATCTGAGCCTTTATGTCTTCTGCGACTATGTCATAACGGATATTCGCAAATACAAGATCCCAGACGTCCTTTCTAAGTTTCCCACCCTCTACTATCTTCACTGGTGTTATGCGGAATGCCTCCTGCCAGACTTCCCTTGCCTCCGGATTGTATCCTCCTGCCACAGCACCCCCGATATCAGCCTGGTGCCCCTTGCAGGCAGCCCAAGCAACGAGTCGCTCCCCGTGAAATACCGGCTTGAAGACCGCCACATCTGCGTTCTGGTTTCCTCCGGTAAATACATCGTTATGGAGAATCACATCTCCCGGATGGATATCATCTCCAAAGTAAGCGATTATTTTCTGGCAGACGGGTTGAATCGCAAAAGCCAGGATAGGTATGTATTCGGTCTGTTCCAGCATCCTTCCATTGTGGTCATATATGCCGGTCACGAAATCTCGGGCTTCGTTCAGGATGGGAGATCTGGTAGTCCGCAGAAGAGTAAGGCCCATCTCCTCCGTTATGGACTTAAATCTTCTTTGTAAGACAGAAGCAAGGATTGGATCTATGGAATCATTGTTTGCGTGCACCGGCTTATTCCTCAATTGATGGGCGACATAAGGTAGCTTCCGTACTCATCGCAGGTGACCTCAAAACCAGGGGGGACAAATATGGAAGTGTTGACTTGTTCAATAATGGCCGCACCCCTGAGGAAGTGGCCGAAGCCCATTCTGTCTCCGTCATATACAGGGATCTCATTAAAATCCATAAGTGAGGGTATAAAAACAGGTCTTTTACCTTTAACGAATTCCTCGGCATCGGAACCCATGAAGGCCCCTTTGGGAAAGACAGGTTTATCCGTTAACCCTATGGCCGTTATGCGGATGTTGACAAGCTCCACATCAGTCTTCTCATCCTTCAGGGCATAGCCGTAGAGCTTGTCGTGCTGTCTATGGAAAGCATCTTTTATAGAGTCTTCGCGGTACGATTCGAGCCATTCCATTTCAACCGCAACGCTGACTTCGTGGTACTGTCTTACGTAACGCAGGTCGGCTGCGAACCTGAATATCCTCCTGTCTGAGGATATCCGCTCTGAGGAAAGGACTTCGTTTCCATCAGCCAGCAATTCCTTGACTATGCCTCTAAGCCGTTCGAGGTCCACACCATCCTTCTTCAGTACCGTGTGATATGTTCTCACGAAGTCATGTTTAAGGTCTGATAAAAGCATTCCCGCTGCGCAAAAGATGGAGGATTCCTTCGGTATCATGATTTGTGGAATTTCAAGCTCCTCTGCTATCATGGCCGCGTGAACAGGACCTGCGCCTCCCGCGCATACGAGCAGAAATTCCCTGGGATCGAAGCCGCGCCTGATAGAGATCTCCCGGATGGCTGAAGCCATATTGACATTCATGATGTGGTACATCCCGTATGCCGCCTTGACCACATCCATTCCTAATGGCGACGCAATCCTTTCTTTAATTGCCGTTTCCGCGCGCCCACGGTCGAGTTTCATCTTTCCCCCAGCGAAATATTCTTCGTTAAGAAAACCGAGCATAAGATTGGCGTCGCTGCAGGTGGGGTCCGTTCCTCCAAGCCCGTAGCACGCCGGCCCTGGCTTTGCTCCCGCGCTCTTAGGCCCCATTCTTAGAAGTCCACCCTCATCCAGCCAGGCTATGCTTCCTCCTCCTGCGCCGATTGTATTTATCTGCATCATCGGAAGAGCAAGAGCTTGTCTATTTACCCTGCCCTCATTAGTAACAATCGGCTCGCCATCTTTGATAAGGGCAGCGTCGAAGCTCGTTCCTCCCATATCCACTGTTATGAAGTCCCTTACTCCATGAATCGCCGTGTAAGCTATACCGGCAACCGGCGCTGCAGCAGGTCCGGACAACAGGGTGCTTGCGGGCAACTCTGTCACAACACGGGCGGAGGTGACTCCTCCGTTGGATTGCATTATAAGGAGGACGCCTATAAAACCCGACACCTCCAGCTTTTCAATGAGATTTGAGAGGTACCTATTAAGTATCGGCCCTACCGCGGCGTTAAGAACAGTAGTACTGACCCTGTCGTAAAACCTCACCTGCGGCATAATTTCCGAAGATGCAGAAACATAGGCCTCGGGCATCAATTTCCTTATCCTTTCGGCCGCTGTGATTTCGTTTTCCTTGTTTGCGTAGGAGTGCATGAAGCAGATCGCCACGGCATCCAGATGGTTTATCTTAAATATCTGAGCGCCGGCTTCAACGTCCGCAAGCTCTATCCTGGTTGAGATCTCTCCGTCGCAGTCAGTCCGCTCTGTTACCGGAACTCGCAGATATCGAGGCACCAGGGGCGAAGGGGGCAGATATCTATTGTTGTATGTCTCCTCTCTTATACCTCTTCTCATCTGGAGGGCGTCCCTGAAGCCTCGAGTCGTTAAAAGACCGGTCCTCGAGATATTTCCCGTAAGAACCGCGTTGGTTGTAACAGTAGTCCCGTGCACTATTATTTCGACACTGCTCAGGAAGGACATTTTGTCGGTACCGAAAGACGCGGCCATTTCCTCGAATCCCCTCATCACTCCGATAGATGGATCCTCGGGAGTGGAAAGTACCTTGAAAACAGAAGAACTTCCGCTTTCACCCATGAGCAGGAAATCCGTGAAGGTCCCGCCTACGTCAACTCCGACCTTGTAGGCCATCTGTAAAACCTCCGTCTATTTCATGAGACTTGGCAGGAACAAAGCTATCTGCGGAAAGATCATAACAAGCATCATCACAAAAGTATCGCAGAGAAGAAACGGCAACCCGGCCCTGTATATCTGCGACATGGTCGTATCGGGAGGCGAAACACCCTTCATCACGAATAGAAGAAGCCCGAAAGGCGGCGTTGTGTTGGCCATTTCCATGTTGATCAGCATTATCAGAGAAATCCACAGGGTATCAAAATGCAGGGCCTGTACTATGGGCAGGAAGATAGGAACGGCAACCATAACCATAGAAAGGTTGTCCATGAAGCATCCGAGGAAAAGAAGCGTCACCTGCATGCATATAAGTATCATTATGGGTGCAAGATCAAGGTTTGTTACAATCTGTATCAGGCCGGAGCTGGCGCCGGAAAAGGCCATGATCTGACTGAAGGTCATGGAGCCCACTATGATTATAAACATCATTCCTGTGATTTTGACTGATCCAAGGATACTCTTCTTCAGTACCTCCCAGCTCAGCCTGCCATACGCAAAGGCAAGGGCCAGAGTCCCCAGGGCTCCCAGGGCAGCAGATTCGGAGGGAGTCGCTATTCCCAGGAAAATGAGGCCTATTACAAGGAAGATGATCAGGCCAAGCGGCAGCACGTAAACCGCCGTGTCCCTGATCTTCCTACGGAAAGAAATCTCCTGAACCTCAAAGGGCGGCGCCAAATGCGGCTGAAGAAAGCCTCTGATAACTACGTAACAGGCGTAACAACATGCTATCATAATGCCTGGTACTATGCCCGCTATAAGCAGGCCTCCAACTGATATCTGGTTGAGGGCCGCGAGGAGGATTGCAAGAGCGCTGGGAGGAATGAGCATCGAAAGGCCCCCACTGCCCATAACAGGCCCTATGCTCATGCTCTTGTGGTATCCTCTTCTTTCCATATCAGGAACAAGAAGCGAACCCAGTATCGCAGTGGTTGCCAGGGTTGATCCGCTCATGGTCGAAAAGACCGTTCCTCCAATAACGGCCAGCAAAGAGAGCCTGGCAGGTATTTTTCCTATCCAGTGGTCCAGGACATCAATAGCCTTGAAACCAAGCTGTGAGTGAAACATCACATCCCCCATGAAAACGAAAAGGGGGACCGGGAGGAGCGAAAAACTCGTCAGGCTCTCCTCTATATTGAGGATGAGCTGCACCACTCCGTTTGCCCCTCCCAGAAAAATGAAGGCCCCGATTATATCTACCAATAGGAAGGATAACGCAACCGGCATACCCGAGAGCATCAGCACAACCATAGTACCCAGCAGCAGAATCAGTGCTTGCCACCACTCCATGGATTTTCCCTATATTCTCTGTAGAGGTTATATGCCCTGCGAGCAAACTGAAGGCCGAAGACAAGGCAGCCGAAGGGGATTATCATTATCACTAGAAACTCCGGTATCTTGTAATACTTAAGAACGGGTACTCCCCTGCCGTAGTAATCCAAGGTGATGAAGGTGCCGAACACCGTCAAAACCAACATGACCAGGAAGCTTAAAAAGGAAGTGATCATATTGATAACGCGCTCTTTTCCGGGACTGAGCCGGTTAAGGACAATATCTATCCTGATGTGGCTTTCTTCTCTCAGAACATAGGCGGAAGCAAGAAAAGGTATATATAGAAGAACGTACTCGCTGAACTGGAGCACCCCACCGATGGGCGAGTTAAAGAAGTACCGCATAGTGACGTCAAGGCACACCATCAAGAGAGCCGCCATCATCAGCCAGCCGGCCAGCCAAGCGAGACCATTCACCACCTTGTCAAAAAATCCTTTCATTATCGCTGAGACCTGATCCCCTAACCCCTATTTCTTTATATGAAAAT
The DNA here is from genome assembly GCA_041753575.1 of Desulfatiglandaceae bacterium. GTDB lineage: Bacteria > Desulfobacterota > DSM-4660 > Desulfatiglandales > Desulfatiglandaceae > CG2-30-51-40. The sequence goes on along the minus strand of JBGSUA010000172.1, from coordinate 30,501 downwards.
AGATGATCATAGCGGCGTAGGCCGCTATCCAGTCCTTGGCACCTGGATTCCGGATCGAGTCCGGAATGACATGCGGCATTTTCATGCTTCGTTGTGCCCCAATAGGGCATGAGGGTTAGTACAACTCAATTAAGGTGTAAGCATTTTCCTGAGTTGAGAACCCAACGCGGGGTTTTGCTTGATGACCTCTTCCCATCCTGCTTCATAAGCTGTATCTATGTACCATTTGGTGTCATTGGCAGAAAATTTTATCACCTTCATCCCCTTTTTCTGCATATCTGCAAATTCCTTCTCAGAGATATCATTCATGACCTTAACTGACTTCTTTTCATTTTCTATCATGCAGTCTGTCAAAAGCTTCTGAAGATCCGGCGATAGTTTTTCCCAGCTCTTGAGGTTGAACAGGGCCTCAATATTCATCTCGTAAATCCTCGGCTCAAGGATATATTTGCACACCTCGGCCCAACCGGACTGAACATTCCCAAGGGCCGACCAGGCATATCCGTCAATCGTTCCTCTCTCAAGAGCGGTGTAAATCTCCCCTCCGGGGATCGTTACGGGAACGGCTCCCAGTTTCTTCACGAACGGCTCGTATGTGCCTGAAACACGGATCTTCTGTCCCTTGAGTTCCTGTGGCCTCTTAACAGCCTTGTTGGTAAAAATCTGAAACCAGACTCCAAACTCCGCCCTTCCCAGGTAGTAAATGTTATGCTTCTTGAGCATCTCCTTGCGGAATTCGTAATAGCCCGTTTGTCTTTCTTTTATGGGATCAAGCCTTGTCAAGTGAGTGTAAGCCGCTCCTGACACTTCTCTGCCATAATAGGATTCACATCCGTAAATAACGTCCACCACGCCATTACGCAGTGCTTCGAATTGCTTGAAGCCGGGGATGGCTTCAGGGCCTCCCGTAAAAACGATCTCAAGGTCTCCTTTGGCTTTATTGTTCACATCCTCTATGAAGGCCATCCAGGCCGTCATATTGACGTCGCCTTTAGGGAGAAACGTGACCATCTTTAGTTTCACAGGATCCTTTGCGTGAACTGGAACTACCATCAAAACTGCTGCCAGCAAGACCAACAAAACAGATGCCCTTCTCATTGTGTTGCCCTCCAGAAGAATTGAAGAATAAATACGGTAAAGCTCCTATGCCATGCTGTTGCCTTCTATTCACCTCCTTCCAATGCCGGCTGAACTCGCAAAAAGCTTGAACTTGGACTGCAAATCCGTCATGCTTCAGATGCTCTTATTGATCCAGGAACCCGTCTTTGAAGCGATGCACTGTGCCAGTATGCTCTGCATATCCTCAAGGTGCTCCACCATCGCCTGCATCGCGCCATTCGGGTCCTTCTTCTCCACTTTTTCAGCTATCAAAGTATGCCACCGTAGAATGCTTGTCTTGTGTTCTTCGTTCCATACCATACCGTAAATAAACTTGAAAAGGACGTTGATAAGGGCCGACTGAAACAGGCTGAGCAAGGGATTCTTTGCTGCGTTAGCAAGAGCCCTATGGAAATTTTCATCCGTCGCCCTGAAGCTCTTTCGAATCTTGAAGTAGCCTTCAAGCTCCCTTATGGTAGCCCATATTGCCTCAGAATCATCGGCCGTCGCATTCTTTGCCGCGAGGAAGGCTATCTGAGGCTCTATTATTGTCCTGACCTCTATGACGTTTTCGATGCTGATATCCTTCCACTTAATGATGTCTCTCAGCAGATCGGAGACGCTTTCACTGGTCATATCGCTAACCACAAAGGTCCCTCCCCCCATGCCCTTTTTTATTCTGAGGAGGCCTTTGTTTTTGAGAGTGAGTATGGCAGACCTGACCGTCACCCTGCTGGTTCTGAACGTATCGGCCAGTTCCCTTTCGCTCGGGATCCTTTGTCCCGGCACAAACTTCTTTCCGAGGATAGCATCCTTGAGTTGAGAGGCAACTCTCTCGTGAGCCTTCCTTCCATCGGCAACAGGCTTGAAGGCATTGGATGCAAGGCGTTTTTTCTTATTATCCTCAGGCAATCCTTTCAATGCCTCCATGCTTGAAAGGCCAAGCAGTTCCTTGGTTATCCCATACAGTTCTGTTAAAATCATTTCTATCTCTAAGCTCTATTGCCCCCGACGGGCAGATCCCTGCACAAAACCCGCAGCTCCAGCATTTGCCTTCATCGAACGAGGGGAAGCGCTCTTTCCCGCCAATAGTTATCGCTCCGTAAATACATGCCTCTTCGCAGGCGCCGCAATGAGTGCATTTGTCTTTTATAGCAAAAGGGATATAGGGGCACTCAGGTGGAACTGAATAACCGTGAGGCTCTCGCCGTTTGAGTCCGTCAGAATCTTCAATAAGTCCGAAAGCCTTGCCAAGAAAATCATTTAACGACCTGTACCCCTTCCTTTCCATCCAATTCAAAAGGCCGTCACATATTTGATCGAGTACCTCCGGCCCCCTGAAATAAAGCGCTGATCCCACCCCTATCAGGGGACAGCCGCAGAGAAGATACTGCAGGGCGTCGCTGCAGCCATAGATGCCGCCGACGCCCACCACCGGGACAGAGGAAGCTTTTCTTATTCTTACGACTCTGGCAAGAGAGTAAGGAAGGAATACCCTGCCGGGGACATAGCCTCCTATTACCGGGGCTCCGAAAGGCTCTTCCCTCTCTGTATCAATGATGATTCCGCCTGGGGCGTTATGGGCAGTTATGAAATCCAACCCTTCCCTCTCCCATGCAGTCAGCATTTGTTCAAGGGGTTCCATGGTGGGGCTGAGCTTGAGTCCGACCGGCATGGATACCCTCCTCTTTACTTCTCCAATTATTCCAGTTGAGAGATCCGCGCCGCGAGTGAACATTTTTGCCGCTGAAGGAGAAGAGAAGTTTAGCTCCATCATGTCAGCGCCGGCGTCCTCAAAGGTCCTGGCATGCTTCGCCCAGGACGCTGAATCCTGAGGGTCGTCATAAAAACTTCCTATCAGTCTCATGGAGTATTTGCGGCAGATCCCGGCCATCTCCGCAACCTGCTCGAAGCATTGATCAAGTCCTTCTACGTGAGCTGACGCAACTGAGTAAAGGCTTCCCGACTCCCTGTAACCTTCTCCGAAGCAGCTTAGTGGAAACTGATAAGGGCGGAGTCTGATTCTGTTTTGAGCTTTGCCTGCAAAGGTCTTGGTGACAATCCCGCCTATATTTCTTTCTTTTAGTCTATCAACCAGCCAAGGGGAGGATGTGATCTCCGAGGAGGACACAATGACGGGGCTCTTAAAAGTGATCCCTGCTATGGAGCTTTTAATGTCGGGTTTTTGTTCCATGCCTTCCCGCTCGGTCATGAGTAATCGCAGATGAGACGATTCTATGGGCTAACCTTAGCCCATATTTTTAATTGCGTTCTTTGACCGTGTCAAGCAAGAAAATATGCTTTTCCCCCATTGATTCGACGGCGACCCTCCCCAGGAAGGTTTGATTGTAAATTCCCTCGTTAATACAGTCAGCTGCCTGCGTCCGGAATTGCTGATCTCGTGCTGGCGCAGCTCCCCTGGCAGTTTGGGGGGAATCTACCACAGCCTTCTGACAGATAAGGCCAATGTGGTAAAATTATTTTAATGCATTAAATTCAATAAACTGAAGACGAAATATGTAAATCTGAAGGACGTTATATTAGAAAGGGAAACACATGCTGAAGATCGGAAGTTATAACGAACTCGTTGTTGAAAGAAAAGTAGATTTCGGCCTCTATCTCAACCCGAAGGAGGAAGAGGTCCTTCTTCCCTCAAAATACGTCCCTGAAAATACCAAGGCAGGAGACCGGCTGAAGGTCTTCGTCTATACAGATTCCGAGGATCGCCCCGTGGCCACGACCCTTTCGCCGAGGGCGGCGGTTGGGGAATTCGCCTATCTCGAGGCGCGGTCGAACACGCCCTTCGGCACCTTCATGGACTGGGGGCTTGAAAAAGACCTCCTCATCCCCAAAAGTGAGCAGCAGGCAGGGATGAAGGTCGGAGGGAAGTATGTCGTCAAGGTCTGCCTTGACGGCCAGACGAATCGAGTCTATGGCACCACACGAATCGCCCAGAATTGCGAACCGCCGCCCCCGGACCTGGTCCAGGGCCAGAAAGTTCACTTGCTCGTTTACAGCCTGACGAAAATCGGAATCATGGCCGTGGTGGACAACCGGTGCACAGGGCTCCTGTACAGGAGCGAAACCTATGAGCCGCTCGCAATCGGTGATAAGCGGGTCGGGTACATCAGGAAGATTCGTGAAAACGGGAAAATAGACCTCTCCCTGAAGGAGCCGGGCTACGCTTCGGTCACTGGATCCAGCAGTAAGGTGATGGACGCCTTGAAGCGAGCCGGCGGTTTCATCCCCTGCCATGACAGGAGCACGCCAGAGAAAATCGAGCGCCTCTTCATGATGAGCAAGAAGGAATTTAAGCGAACCATAGGCGGGTTGTACAAGCGAGGCGTCATCGAGATCCAGGACGAAGGCATACGCTTGAAAGATCAATCAGTTCCTCCGAGGGGAGAGGTTATGCAAACCAGCCGTTAGAACGCTGCTTAATCGCCGAATGGTAACATTGATGCCCAACGTGATGGATTCCTTCTTGAAACGGGGAAGGCTTGAGGGGCACTGACACAGGAACTGCGTCTCCTTGCCCGCTGCGTAATCGTGGTGGACAGGGAAGAGGTTATGAGATATATCCAACTCCTATAACTAATCGTCTAAGAGCCTGCCCAAACCTTTTCTAAGGCTCTATCTGCTTTATCTCTCACGTGAGGAGGTTCAGCGCCATGCCGGCCCACCGCATTGAAACGCAACTGATCCATGCCGGAGAACCAGTGCCCCGCATAAGGGGATCGGTCTCCATGCCCGTCTTCCAAAGCGCCACTTTCGAATACGCGGGAGAGAAGACCTACGACGATCTCCGATACATCCGGCTCAATAACACCCCCAATCACGAACTCCTTCACGCAAGGCTCGCAGCCCTTGAAAAGGGAGAGGCGGCCCTGGTAACGGCAAGCGGCATGGCCGCCATCACCACCACCCTTATGTCCCTGCTTTCGGCGGGGGATCATCTCCTGGCACAGTCCTGTCTCTACGGCGGAACCCATGATTTTTTGACAAGGGATCTTGAACGATACGGGATATCTCATGACTTTATGGATGCATGCCGGCCTGATACATGGAAGGAGCTTCTCAAGCCCTCCACCAAGGCCGTCTATGTAGAGACCATGACCAACCCTCTTCTGGAGGTGGCCGATCTGGAGAGGATCGCGGCATTTGCCAGGGAAAATTCCCTTTTCTCCATTATCGACAATACCTTTGCCACTCCCGTCAACTACAAACCCCTAAAGACAGGATTTGATCTGTGCATCCACAGTTGCACGAAGTATTTGAACGGCCACTCGGACATCGTGGCCGGTGCTGTCATAGGCTCTCGATCGCTGGTTGAAAGGGTCACCCATACCCTCAATCACCTGGGAGGATCCCTTGATCCCCACGCCTGCTTTCTCCTGGAAAGGGGCATGAAGACCTTGGCCGTCAGGATGCGACAGCACAATGAAAGCGCGATGAGGATCGCCGCTTTCCTGAGTGCACACCCCAAAGTGGAAAAAGTTAATTATCCAGGTCTCCCCGATCACCCCCAACACGATAGGGCAGCCAGGCTTTTCACCGGCTTCGGGGGAATGCTGAGCTTTGAACTGAAGGGCGACGCCCAAACCGCGGATCGCTTCATAGGCGCCCTCAAGATTCCGATCATCGCCCCCAGCCTCGGAGGGGTTGAAAGCCTTATCACTCGTCCCGCCACTACCTCTCACGCGGGCCTCTCCCCGAAGGACAGAGACAAACTGGGCATCTCGGATCGTCTGATCCGCCTCTCCGTGGGCATTGAGGCCGCAGAGGATCTGCTGGAGGATATCGAAAGCGCGCTGAAGCAAACATCCCTCTGATCCTTATGGAAGGAAATGTCTTACACAGATCAATAATACATTTGGATATGGACGCCTTTTACCCCTCCGTTGAGGTCAAGGACAATCCTGCGCTTAAAGGGCAACCTGTGATCGTCGGGGGGAGCAAGGAAAGAGGGGTGGTCTCTTCTGCTTCCTACGAGGCGCGCAGATTCGGTGTTCACTCTGCCGTACCTATGGCCGAGGCCATGCGGCTATGCCCAAGGGGGATATTCCTTCCCGTAAGAATGTCGAGATACAAAGAAGTGTCCGCCCAGATATTTGAAATCTTCAACCGATTCACTCCGCTGGTTGAACCCCTTTCGATTGATGAGGCTTTCCTTGACGTAACTGGTTCAGAAAGGCTCATGGGCAACCCTGTTGAGATTGCCAGGAGGATTAAGACAGCGGTTTTGGCAGAGACAGGACTTACAGTTTCCGCGGGTGTTGCGCACAATAAATTCGTAGCCAAGGTTGCGTCGGACATTCATAAACCTGACGGCTTGACCGTTGTACAGCCTGATGATGTCGTTGAGTTCCTTGACCCGCTTCCCATAAGCATGATGTGGGGTGTGGGCAGGAAGATGGAGCAGGCATTGGCTGCCCTTAAAATCCGCACATTCAGAGACCTCCGGTTGACGCCGATTCACGTGCTAAATATGAAATTCGGAGAGCACGGAATGAAGATGCATCGCTTGTCCCTTGGTATGGATGAAAGAGAGGTAGTGACTGAGCAGGAGGCGAAATCCGTGGGCCATGAGAAGACCTTCATGGAGGATATCCTGGATTTTGATACTGCAAAGCGGGAGTTGCTCGGACTCGCTGACGCGGTCGGGCGAAGGATGCGCAGAGAAGGTGTGAGCGGTAAGACCGTGACCTTGAAGGTGAAATACAGCGATTTTAATCAGATAACAAGGGCCTGTACGCTGAAGGAACCAACTGATGACGGGCTGGAGATATACTCAGCGGTGATCAGGCTATTGAAAAAAACCCAGGTGGGGAAAAGACCTCTGCGCCTTTTAGGGATCTCTTTTTCTAACCTCAATTTGCCTGAAGAAGAAGAGCAGCTCTCCTTCTTTGGGAACGATGAATCCGCTCAGAGGAAAAAGAAATTGAATGAAGCGCTGGATTCCCTCTACTTAAAGCACGGGGATAAAAGCGTTGGCCCTGCCGCGCTTCTCAAGAAATAGCGGCTTCTGTCCTTTTCTATGCCCAGGACAAGGGAAATATGAGGTGACAAAAAGATTACAACCTTGAAAGCTGTAAACTCTTGATATCTGGTGCCCGGGACGGGAATCGAACCCGTACAGCCCTATGGACCGAGGGATTTTAAGTCCCTTGCGTCTACCAGTTCCGCCACCCAGGCAGTGCCACTTTCGTCAATTATAGTATAGACGGCCGATTGTGGATTTTTCAACCTTTAATAGCGTACGCCCCCTCATTGCGGATCTTTTTATTACAAGGAATATGAAATCATCTGAACCTGAACTGCCGGCTATTAACTGTCCTGATTGAAACCGCCTTGCTGGGCAGGCGTTAAAAAGAAACGTGAGATCGCTTTCTGAGAGATCATCTTTGCTGACAGATGCAGAGCCCTCATTGGCCGGCGCGCCTTTATTGTTCCAAAAGTTAACATCCGCTATATGGTTGTCTCCCTTTAAATGAAAGATCATAGCAAGACCTTGCGCCATCAAAAGTGGAACAGGTTTTTTTATAGTTGAATGCGAAAACTACATCGCAACCTCTTCAATTGTCAACTCCAAATGCTATGGGGGTTGCCCTGAACTCAATGTGTGTAAAGGGAAGCCGAATATCTTTTAGCGGGGTTCACCAAGTGCCCTGAGTCTCTTTCCTAAAAAGCTCCATGAAGGCTCCATAAGCCTTTTTTGCTCTTCGGGATCAAGGAGGCGGCCTAACCCGGGTGCCGGAAGTGAGGGGATCATAAGCTCTGTATCCAATCCGACTCCGTCGTAAATACCATACCCCGCAGCAGTTCTATTTACATGGCACGCGTCACAGTTCCTTCCGAATGGGGCGATAGTGTGGGGACTGTACGGCAGGGAAGACCATCCTGAGGAGCTTCCGTCCCCCCTTGTCGGGACAAGGCCGTCCATTACCACAATTCCATCCCTGTCAACAAAACTAATCATATACTGGTGCATTGGTCTTAAAACCGCATATCTTCCTTCCGGATCAACACCGAGGGGCATGGCCTCCCATCTCCTGAATCTCCATCCCGAAGACCAAAGCCCACTCTTGATCTCGCCGGAGATCCAATCCCTGGAATTTGGATAGACCATAACCGGGCTATTGCGATTTTCCTCAACGGTCTTCCGCGCGGAGGGATGGCCCTGCACAGAGAGATCTCTCCACTTATAGGCATCCAGTATGTCCTCTCTTATAACGCTCAAGCCATAGTCCTGGAAAGACCACTGGGCATGACAGGCGCTGCAGGTGACTCTTTCATGGGCCTTTATGGAATGGGACTGACTATCCACGCAAAAGAAAGGCGCCCGGAATTCCTTCCCTCTTCTTGAAACGAATGCTGTTCCAGGCTCATGGGCGGCGTCTTTTACCGGCCTATGGCAGGAGGTGCAGCGTTTCCTTTTTGCGTCGGCCATGACATCTTCCTTCCCGTGGCAATCAGTGCACCAGATGCCTCGCTCATAATGGACATCCTTTGCGAGATAATGATAGTCGAGGCCGTAGATCAATTCTCCGGTCTTTCCATCAGCGGAAGGGACCCGATAGCTCCTGTGGTAATCCTTCTCGAAAAGACCCACATAGTCGCTACCGACATGATTATGATTATGGCAGTGGAGGCATTGATTAACGGGGATTTTTGCAGTGAACTTGTGAACGAGTGGGAATCCGGGCCTATCCTTTTTTATTGCACGGTCATCCCCCGCATAGAGGCCGTCGTCTCCATAGAGAACATGACACGCGGCGCATCCGGTAGCCCTGTAGAGCCCCAAGGCATGTTCTCCCTTCGTATGTATATGGCACCTCAGACAGCGCCGCCTCAGGAAATCGTCCACAAGTTGCGGCGGTGATGTCGGATCGGCACCGGCCGCACCCGGGTCAGGGAGCCTCTTCAGATGACCGGCCAGCCCATATTCATAAGGGTAAGCGCTTTTCTGCGCCCCCCACAGAAATCTCGTCTGATTTATAATGCCGGCGGCAGTGGCATGAAGGGATCTCTCCAGGCTCTCTATCTCACTTTCGTGGCATGGAAGGCAAAAATCCCTTACGAGGGAAGGATCCGATGGATTTCTCACTATCCAGTCATGTGATGGAATGGCTTTTTCCCTCAACTCAGCCCTGATATGGCACCTGGTGCACGGAACGTCGTGTTGCGCCCCGATTTTTTCAATGCCGACATGGCATTCAGCACATGCTGTATAGTCTTTCTTCTGATCCGATAAAGCGTTTCCGCGGGCAAGGAAAAAGATCATGGCCAAACCCATACTCAGAGAAGCGACTATCGGCCGCATGGAAGATCAGCTCCTTCACGGAATCTTCTTATTGAGACGGAAAAATCCCTGTATATCGGGTCGCTGTATGACTTGTGGCAGCCCAGGCATGAATTCACGGCAAGGATGCAATCCAGTTCCTTCCCATTGAAAGGCCTGGTCCCGTCCCTTGCATTTCCAATAAGGGCTTTCCCCTCAGGGGTAACAAAACTATCGAGCGCAGGGCCGGGTGCAGTTTCCTCCGGGTTTCGGGAAAAAGAGGCCCTGAACCTCCACGCGCCATCTATTCTTGTGAGGATACCTTCGCCCAGGCCGATACTCTTAGGATCCCCATGACAATCCCTGCATTCCCGGGACCCGGCTGAACTTGTATGAGGATCGAAGGCACTCAGGGTAAGATGCGCAAATGATTCTCTCTTGAAAAAAACCTGACAGGGAGTCACTGGATAGACCTTTAAAGCGGCTCTCAGGCCGAGGGAAGGCTTTGAAAAGCGCATATAGGACCTCGCCTCTGTCCATCTGCCGTAAGTCTTTTCCCCTGTCAGCCAGTCCGTCTGTTTCACTGAGTCGTCATAGCTGACATGGCATCCGTAACACTGGGAAATCCATACGCTATGGCAGGCCTGACAGGAAAGCCTGGAGTGTCCCTTCATTACGTGATGGGGTTTTTCTGCCGAACCCTTCGGTACTTCTATTGGAAGGCCGTCCGTCTTCCTGAAGAAAATTAGTTTGTCCCCCCTCTCCTGAAGGTTGTAAAGAGGAGTCCCTTTAGCCGTAAAGGCCACTTTTTCCCCAGCGGGATCGGGTATCCTTCGATTAAGCCTGAGAAGCCTTTTTCCAAGGTTTTCTGCCTCCCCAAGCGGGTTAAGTGAAGGCATGTGGCATGCCTCACAGGTGATGTCCACCTGGGCTGCCATTGAATTATATTCCTTCCCGTCTCCCATCAAACCAACGGCGGTATGGCAGTCTATACACTCCATAGAGGCCTTCGAGAAGTGAACATCAGCCGGCAGGTCAAGATAAAACCTGTTGCCTGAGAGTCTTTTGCTGCTTAGTTCAGCTCCTTCGTAGGGCGTTCCATATCCCTCTGATTCCCATCTCCCGATGTAGGAAAGTCCGATGCGGGCGGACCGGTTGTGACATTTTATGCAATTATTGGATGGAATCCTTGTTGTTATCTCAGGATGTTTAAATGTATTCAGGTCGTCTTTGGATTGAAGTTCCGTCTCGATGATATGACAATCACTGCAACCTCCTCCCCTCAGGCCGGGTTCTCCCTCAAAATCCTTTCTAGGTTTCCAGAGATGGCATCCCCCGCACATCTTTCTGTAATAATCTATCGCGAGGCTTGAGGGAGGTCTCTGCGAGAGCAGGTCGGTGACCCTTTCCACCGGAACCCCATAATCCATTGAGGCCTTGGAAGGCCATCGCGCCTGCAGGGTTTCAAGTATGCCCCGGTTAGTTGCCATCAGGCCCTTCTTGACCCTTGATATGATCTGGGGATGGCAGGTCTCAGTACCGCAGGTGTGCTCAGCCACCCTCAGATCTCCGGGGTTTCTTGCTATCCCGTAATGAGCTCTTTCCTTATCGTATGAATATGGATTGCCCAGGTGACATCTGAAGCAGCCGAATGCCTGTATGGGATGTGAAGGGTCAGGATCTGTTACATTGGCGTGGCAGGAAAGGCATCCCTCCTGTACAACAGCGGATGGTCTTCTCACGCCGGCTTCCTTAAAAATAACAAAGACCGCGAGGAAAGCCAGGATAAGGCCAGGGATAAGCCTTTTCATCATTTAGCAATTAAGGATCTGAAGAATATCCTCCAGCTCTCTTCGGATATCCAGGAATACCTCCCCTCCTTGAGCCGAGGAAACACCCAGCCTGAGCCTCTTCTTGGCGCCTTTTACGGTCATCTTTTCCTCGTAGAGGAGCCTCTTGACCTCAAGCAGCGTCTCTATGTCTTTTCTCTGATATGTCCTCTGATTGGACCCCGGCCTGTAAGGCTTTACCTGGGGGAACTCCATTTCCCAATATCTGAGCACATGAGGCTCAACCCCGATGATGCGGCTAACTTCTCCTATCCGGAAAAATCTTTTCTCATCAGGGATATCAACCATCTTCCTATGCCTCCCTCAACCTTCCCCCCGTCTCCTTAATAATCCGCCTGATAGTCGCATCATATACCAGGTTTACCTTGCCGCCTTCAAGGGTCGCTTCCTTGGAGCGGTAGCAGATCCTGTAGGCCAGCGCCTTTTCGTCAGGAGCCATCTGTCTGCCTTCATAGAGATCGAACAAGCCAACCGATTCTACGAGATCTCCACCTTCATCCCTGATTATATCAGTAATTTTCTCGCTATAAACCCCTTTGTCAACAATTATTGATATGTCCCTTAAAACTGATGGAAATCTTGGAGGAGGATCAAATCTAGCGTTCTTCTTCATCACTCCCGCGAGGGCCTCCATATCCATGTCGAAGAGGTATAAGGGTAACGCTTCAACATCATAGGCCTTTGCCACTGTTTTTGAGACCTTTCCGATCCTGCCCACTAGCAGGTTGTTGACCATGAACCTGGCCGATAACTGAGAGTCATAAGCAGGATCCGAGGCATCGTTAAAAAATCTTATTCTTTGAATGCCCAAGCCGTGGAGCACAGATTCAACCGAGCCCTTTACATCAAATAAATCTGCCGCTCTTTCCTCGCTATACCAGGTCTTCTTTTGATAAGCGCCTGCGAGAGCCCCACAAATACGATAACGCTCCATCGGAAGAGGACCTTCTCCCGCTGAAATAAACACCTTTCCTATCTCAAAGAGCCTCTGGTCCTTCTCTCCATGAAAATAGTTGTTTTGCACGGTCCCCATAATGCCTGGAACAAGGGATGTGCGCATAACCGACTGCTCCAAGGTCAAGGGGTTCTTTATCCTTACAAACGCCCACAATTCAGATGAACCGTCGGCCTTTACAAGCTCAGGATACTGAGGGGAAGTAAAGCTATATGTAATTACTTCATTATATCCCATCGCAACCATCATGGTGGATATTTTTTCCTTAAGGTCCATGACCGGCGTGACTGCCGCTTCGGGCGCCCTTATGGCAGGCGTTGTAACCGGAATATTTGTGTAGCCATGGATCCTTGCAATCTCTTCGGTAAGGTCCACCTCTCTTGCTATATCCACCCTGAAGGAGGGAGGAATCACGGCAAGCTCATCGCCCCCCCTCTTCTCAACCTTCATCTCCAGACGCCTGAGGATGTCTGTCATCTCGTCCAGGCTCAGACCCGTCCCCAGATACCGATTGGTCTTCTGTACCCTCAGCTTAAGTTCCAACGGCGCGTAAGGCCGCGGGTAGTTATCAATAATACCGGTGGCTATACTTCCACCCGCCAGCTCCTGAATCAGGCCCAAGGCTCGCTTGAGGGCCTCCGCGACATTTTGCAGATCAATTCCTCTTTCAAAGCGATATGATGCCTCAGTTGAAATGCCGAGCGTCTTCGCTCCTCTTCGGATGGTTACAGGATCAAAGTAGGCGCTTTCGAGAAAAATATTTTCCGTGTCCGGGGAAATCTCCGAGTTCAGGCCGCCCATCACTCCCGCAAGGGCTACGGATCTGAGGCCGTCACATATCATGAGGTTTTCACTGCTCAGTTGGTGGATCTTACCGTCAAGGGTGGTGAAGTTTTCGCTATCCGCGGCGCGTCTCACCTGTATCCTGTTTTCACCGAGCCGATCATAGTCAAAGGCATGTAGAGGCTGGCCTGTTTCAATCATGACGTAGTTCGTCACGTCAACGACAGAATTGATGCTTCTTATCCCTGAAAGGTGGAGGCGATATCTCATCCAGAAAGGTGAAGGCCCCGGCCTCACTCCCCTTATAACCCCTGCTGCATAACGACTGCATCCGGATGGATCATGAATGAGAACACCTGTAATTTCTTCTACCGGCGGCCCCCCATCAACATAATGGATAACCGGTTTCTTCAGTTTCTTGCCGGTAAGGGCAGCAATTTCCCTTGCTATTCCTATTACAGAAGTGCAGTCGGATCTGTTCGGGGTAATGCCGATATCAAGAACCCAATCTTCCAAAGATAAGGCGGATGCGATAGGGCTTCCCTCTTTGATATCCGGAGGGAGCATCATTATGCCTGAATGATCATCACTCAAGGCCATTTCGTCTTCGGCAAGCAACATCCCGATTGAGGTCTCTCCCCGTATTGCGACCTCCTTGACCACCATACCATTCGGAAGTTTTGCTCCAGGAAGCGCTATGGGGACGATCTGCCCGCATTTCAGGTTCGGGGCGCCGCAAACCACCCTGTATTCGCATTCGCCCGCGACGACCCTGCATATCTGAAGCCTCTGAGCATTCGGATGGGGCAGAAGCTCCAGTATTCGCCCCACAATGACTCCTTCAAGACAGTGACCGACTCTTTCGAGAGACTCCACCTCAAGTCCGGCCATTGTGAGCATATCGCAGAGCTGAGCCGCCTCCGCTTCCAATTCCACATAGTCCTTTATCCAGTTAAGGCTGAGTTTCATAAATATCTCCAGGAAGTCTTATAATCGGTCTTCTTAATCGCATGCAAGCAAAGGGCGCCTACCCCTTGGCTCAGATAATCTAAGGCCCACTTGAAGTCGCCTTCGAAAGAGGAGTAACATGGCAGCTTATCTGGAAAAAATCGAGATATGAGATCCGGCCGGCAATTGGGGATGCCATGAGGAGAGGGTCCTTCGCAGATGCAAGGTTAACTGATGGGGCTGGATAGGCTAAAATTGCCCCAGGAAACGGATATCGTTTCTATAGAACATCTGGATATCCTCTATGCCATAAGTGAGCATGGCTATCCTTTCCACACCCATCCCGAAGGCAAATCCGGAATAAACCTCCGGATCATAGCCCACGAAACCATAAACAGCCGGATCAACCATCCCGGAACCCAATATCTCCAGCCAGCCTGTATGGGAGCATGTTCTGCATCCCCTGCCCATGCACATGACACATCTTATGTCCACTTCGGCGCTGGGTTCAGTAAACGGGAAGAAACTGGGCCTGAACCTGAGCTCGATATCTGAGCCGAACATTTGATGAACAAAACTCGTCAAGGTTCCCTTAAGGTCGCCAAAGCTCACATCTCTGTCCACAAGCAGACCTTCCACCTGGTTAAACATTGGCGTATGAGTCACATCCGAATCACGTCTGTAAACCTTGCCCGGAGCAATAATGCTTACAGGAGGATGCTGGGATTCCATTACCCTCACCTGCATCGGAGAGGTATGAGTCCTCAATACTATGCTGTCGGATACATAGAAGGTATCCTGCATGTCCCTTGCCGGGTGATCTTTAGGGATATTCAAGGCTTCAAAATTGTAATAGTCGAGCTCGACCTCAGGGCCCGAAACCACAGTAAACCCCATTCGGGAAAAAATTCCGCAGATCTCTCCAGCGACCCTTGTTATTGGATGAAGGGTACCCAACGCCTGCTCCCTCCCGGGGAGGGAAATATCCAGAGAAACACCTCGTCTTGACCTGAGGGCAATGAGCAGGTCTTTCTTTTCGCTGAACCTGCGAGTGATATTTTCCTTGGCCTTGTTAACCAGCTTGCCCAGTTCAGGTCTTTGCTCTGCCTGCACCTCGGCAATAGACCTCAGCAACGAGGTAAGAGCACCCTTTTTCCCCAGATAAGAAACCCTGAATTGCTCAATCTGCGCCCCATCATTAAGAGCTTCAAGTTCAGCAAGGGCTTTCTTCTCAAGATCCAGGATACTCTGCTTCATGCTAGACCCCAAAATACCTCTAAATCTATTTTGCCATGGCAGCTAACTGCGTAAATGCAGTCCTATCTCTAACCGCCATATCAGCAAGCATCTTTCTGTCAATCGTGATACCGGATCTGATAAGTCCGCCAACAAATTGACTGTAGGTCAGGCCGTTTTCCCTGGCGGCGGCATTTATCCTGACTATCCACAATCTCCGAAAGTCCCTCTTCTTGTTCCTTCTATCGCGATACTCGTATTGCCAGGCCCTATCCACAAAGTCACGCGCAGTGGTGAACTGACTGCTGTGACCTGATCTGAAACCCTTTGCAGCCTTGAGGACTTTGTTCCTCCGGCCCCTGGCCTTAAAACCTCTCTTTACCCTAGGCATAACAGAACCTCACTGAATCCTATTGATCTGTCCGAAAAAAACACCGATTTAAAGATAAGGCAAAAGTCTAGCCACCTGCCTCACATTTGTAGAATCTACAAGCGTTGACTTTCTGAGACTGCGTTTTCGCTTGGTAGTCTTCGTGGTGAGTATATGGCTGGAAAATGCCTTGTTTCTGGTATATTTGCCTGAACCGGTAGCACCAAACCTCTTCGCTGCTGCTTTATTACTTTTAATTTTGGGCATTTAGAACCCCCCTTTATAAATTGCAATAGCCTGCCTCCGCCCCTCTCCCTCGCCTGGTGAGAGGCGGTATGCATGGCATATTTAAAACAGGACCTATTTTGGGACGATAACCATGCTCATTCGGTTTCTCGCCTCCTGGAGAGGTTCCTGTTCAACCCCTCCCTGGTCAGACACTTCTTCAGCTATCTTCTTTAGAAGCTCATGGCCTACATTAAGATACGCCATCTCACGCCCCCTGAAGGTAACCGTAATCTTGACCCTGCTCTTGTTTTCGAGAAACTTTCTGAGGTTCTTGATCTTGAACCCTAGGTCATGTTCCTCAGTATGGGGCCTTACCTTGATCTCCTTCAGTTGAGATGCCTTTGTCTTTTTTCTGGCCTCTTGGCTCTTCTTGCTTGTCTCATACTTAAATTTGCCGTAATCCATCACGCGGCAAACCGGTGGGTCAGCATTGGGAGCCACTTCAACAAGGTCCAAGCCTTCCTCCCTGGCTACCCTCAAGGCATCCAGGATAGGAACTATACCGAGCTGATTGCCCTCGGAGGAAATAACCCTCACCGTCCTTGAGTTAATACGCTCATTCACTCTAACTTCATCAGGTTTCTTTGCTATGACCACTACCTCCTCTGTTTGCCGTCATCGCTTACGCGGGCTATAAAATCCTCAACTGTGGTAAATGGAAGGTTTTCCCCGCTCCTCAGCCTTGGTGCCAAACCTTGCCCATCAGACTCCTTATCTCCCACTATCAACATATAGGGGATCTTTTTCAACTGGGCCTCTCTCACCTTGAGCCCGAGCTTTTCATTTCGGAAATCTCTTTCAACCCTTATGTCGGCCCCCAAAAGATCCTGATAGGCCTTTTCAGCCCACGGGACGTTCCTGTCCGTAACCGTAAGGAGCACCGCCTGCACGGGCGATAGCCAGACCGGGAAGGCACCGGCATAATGCTCAATCAGAACACCTATGAAGCGCTCGACGGCACCCAGGATAACTCTGTGGATCATTACCGGTCTTTTGCGCTCCCCGTCTTTATCAACGAAATTAAGATCAAACCGCTCAGGCAAGGTGAAATCGCACTGAATAGTAGCACATTGCCATTTTCTGCTCAAGGCGTCCTTCAGCTTAACATCAATCTTAGGGCCGTAAAACGCGCCGTCCCCTTCGTTAACATCGTAGGAAATACCACTTTCCTTAAGCGCGTTCTCAAGCGCAACTGTTCCAAGCTCCCAATCTGAGTCGCTGCCAATGGATTTATCCGGCCTTGTGCTCAATTCCATTTCGTAATCGAAACGAAATATCCCCATAACGTCACGCACAAAATCAAGCACTCCCTTTATCTCGCCGTTGAGCTGTTCGGGCGTACAAATTATATGTGCGTCATCCTGAGTAAACTCACGCACCCTCAGAAGCCCGTTCAGAACTCCTGAGCGTTCGTGGCGATGAACAGTGCCCAGTTCAAAGAACCTCTTTGGAAGATCTCTGTAGCTTCTGAGCTTTGAACGATAGATAAGCATGTGGGCTAAGCAGTTCATGGGTTTTAGACCATAAGACTGTTCGTCTATCACCGTAAAATACATGTTCTCACGATAATTATCAAAGTGCCCTGATGCCTTCCAAAGCTCCGTCTTAAGTATCTCCGGGCCTTTAACAAGCTGGTAGCCTCTCTTGATATGCTCGCGTATTTCGAAATCCTCAATAATGTGTCTGAGCATACATCCGTTAGGATGCCAGATCACCAGCCCGGCACCAACCTCTTCATGAGTGCTGAAAAGCTCCAACTGGGCTCCGAGCTTTACATGGTTTCTCTTCTGGGCCTCCTCAATACGATGCAGATAATCTCTGAGATCCTTCTTGTCGGCAAATGCAACGCCATAGATCCTGCTGAGCATGCCCCTGCGTTCATCACCTCGCCAATAGGCGCCTGCCACCCTTGTAAGTCTGAAGGCCTTTATCATGCCTGTAGAGGGGATATGGGGTCCGCGACAAAGATCAGTGAAGCTGCCCTGTGTATAGAGGGATACCATTTCAGCATCAATCTCGCTAATTATCTCTACTTTGTACTTTTCACCAGCCTTTTCAAAAAAGGCCAAAGCCTCTTGCCTTGGCATTTCATTCCGCTGGAAGGGAAGATCCGCCTTTATAATATCTTTCATCTTCTCTTCGATGGCGGCAAGGTCCTCCCCTTTGAAGGCCCTTTCATAGTCAAAATCATAGTAGAACCCGTCCTCAATAGCCGGGCCTATGGTCACCTTCACTCCGGGGAAAAGCTCCCTCACGGCCATAGCCATTACATGGGAAGTACTGTGCCGCGTTATCTCAAGTCCCTCGGGAGAATCCAGATATACAGGCTTTATCTCTGCAAAGGGATCAACCAGAGCGTTAATATCAAAAAGGTTATCTCCTATCTTTGCAGCGACTACCCTTTCCAGGGCCTTAATCCCCTTTTGGGTAAGGGCCGCCTTCGCAGAAACAGGCGATGCCTGGGCAGAATCAGAGTTTTCCTTGCTTGTACACATAAATATAAGCCATGTATCCTTAATAGATAAGGGGCTATGACCAGCGCCACAACCCCTTCATGTCACCTGGTAGGCACGAAGAGATTTGAACTCTTGACCCCTACCGTGTCAGGGTAGTGCTCTCCCCCTGAGCTACGTGCCTGCATAATCCGGTGAGAATAACAATATGTGATAAGCCTGTCAAGCCGTATCTTTAGACTTTTCATAATTTTCAGGAGGTTCTAACCGAACAGCGATGCCTGGGCATAGCAATGACATATTCCTTTACTTGGAGTTTCCCTGCGACATAGCCCTGAGCCAATAGTGCATATAATGCAGGCCGGACGATATCGTAAATATGCATGTAACCCAATAAAGGTATTCGACTATTATATTCAAGGACAAAAACAGAGTGACGGAAAGAGATAAAAAAACCGTCAGAAGCTGAAAGCATGTCGTCAACTTGCTGACAACCGAGGGCTTCATCGTAGCATTTCCATGATACAGAAATAGCAGAAGAACACCAAGGAGTATCAGAATATCCCTGCTTATTACTATCACAGTAAGCCACGCTGGTATGAAGCCCTTCGCCGCTAATGTTACAAAAGCCGCAACCAGAAGTATCTTGTCAGCCAAGGGGTCCAGATATGATCCAAGTCTGCTTTTCTGGTTGAAGACTCTTGCAACAAAACCATCGGCGCCATCGCTTATACCGGCTATAACAAAGACGATCAGAGCCTCAACCGGTCTCCCGTCAATGATGTAGATTACAAATAGAGGGGTGAGTATGATTCTCAGGCAGGTAAGAAGATTTGGTATGGTAATGGGAAGCATGTTGGTAAGGTGTCTAGCCTGGGTTACTCCTTGTGGTTTTGCCAAGCATCCGCTCCTACTGGACAGAAGGCTCTATTAAGCGGAAGACGACTTCGTTTTTATCCCCGCGCAAAAAATCAAGCTTGTAAGGCAGCGCGCTATTTTTCAGTATTGCACTCCTGAATCTTTCTGTATCACCTTGAAATTCAATCAAGAAAGATACCGAATTCTTGCTGAGTTTTAGCGGAACGGCCCTCTTTACACCTTGGACGTCCTTGTTCAGAAAAGCGGCCAGCTTTTGAAGCTGTCCGGCACCGGAGACAGACTCAAACACGGCACGCAGTTCATTCATTGCGCCGCTTTTCCCGGCAAACCCAGCCCCCATGGCTCCTGCAATCCTGCCCGCCGCATCCTTTGCCGCAGCAGAGACTTCCCTGAGCGAATCATGTGAGATCAGCTCTTTTGAAATCATACTGGATGAGAAGACATCATATATTCCTATTTCGATGGAAGCTACTTTGCCGCCAGACATTCGGGCCTTTCCATATACAGCTACATCTGCACCTATGAGATTTCCCCATGCAATAACTCCGTCATCGGTCAACTGCTCTTTCTTCATGGTTTCCAAAACCGAAGCCCAGGAAAACCTCCCCATCCGGTTTGTCCCCGCAACCCCCATTTCCTGAAGTGAGCCATAGAGGGCTGCTTCCAGAGATGTCAGAGATAATCCATATTCCTCCCTGCCCCACCAATAAAGGGATTTGCCGCTTGCTTCACTTATCTCAGAAATGAGGAGGATAACTCTTTTGGAAGATTCTTGACTTATCGAGACACCGGCCTTCTTAAGTCTTTCCTCAAGTATCATAGAGTTGACCTTAACTGAAACCAGCACCGATAAAATCTCTTTGCCTCGATCTTCGGCAAGAACCTGGTAACTAGCCGTTAAATCTGATGCTACAGGAAAGATCTGAGTAACAAGTACATTGAAATTATCGGCAACAGTCTTTTGGCCCAGTTTTTTCAATATATTGATTTCGAGTGCTTTTGTAAGGGCATCCCTGACCGCCGACTCCTTTGCGGCAATAGTTGAGCCCTTAAGAATCCGAGCACTGCCAACGGCAATAATTTCCTCCGCGGGCTGCCTCGTGCTATCGGCTTCAACACTTAACACTGACAGGACGAGAAGCGACACCATAGTCGAGATATAAACTCTAATCAAATACAGGATATTTCTCCCTAATTTTCTTGAGAACAAAAAGTATATCAGCCCCGTTAGTCTTGGCTGAATCACCACGAGATAATTCCCTGTCAAGAAAATCCTCCCCGAATGCCTCATCTATACGTCTCGATCCGGAGATACGCGCTATAAGGTCGCTTATAAGAGAGACAAAATCAGCCCTTGTGACCGGCGCGTCAGGCTCAAAATGACCATCTTTGCCAAAACTGAGACCGGACAATTCCATCTTTGCTATCTCATCAATCTCTTTAGAGAAGCGATGTTCATTTGCGTCTCTGGAGGTCACGATACTATAGGGCTTTATTGTGTCCCCTCTGGATCGGGCCAGCGCCCCCGGCAGTCCCATCTCCCTCACAAGAATCATACAAAGTTCTGCCCGGGTCAAGAAAGGTTTAAGGGCCAGTTCAACTACCAGATTGTTCTTCGGGTCTGCACGTCTGATCTTGTGAAGAAGGCTGAGTTCGATTTCTGAGTCCTTCGTAAGCCTGCTCCTCATCTCTACAACCCTTTGAAAGGCCTCCCTTGATCTCTTAAAATCATGGGATTCCTTGAAACAAAGCCCAAGTTCGAAATATGCCTCCGGCAAACCTGTGACAGAAAGAACCGCATCTCTGAAATGAGAGACGACAGAATCGGCACAGTCAGCCTTTTTCTCCTTCCTCAGCACCTGCATGAACCCGGCATGGGCCAGCGCCTTGTCTTCATTGGTATTTGCGGATACAAGCGCCCTTTCCAAGTACTCAAGCGCCACAGCGTTACTGCCCCTGGAGAACATAAGGAGCGCTTTGCCCCTAAAAGCCGACGAGCAGGCTTCGTCGGCGCGGAGAGCCAGATCAAATTCCCTTCCTGCATCCTCCAGATATCCCTTTTCCAAAAGTCTAAAGCCGCTTTGCACGTGGTGCCGGGCTGTCCCAATTGTGTTTTCAAAGCCGACTGTCTGATATCTCCCGCAGCCCCATACAAAAACACATAAAAATAAGATTACTATTTTAATATAAGATTTTATCATTCCATCTAATCAAGCACAAATATGACCCTACAACGATGCATCAAATCCAAATTGGCTGCCTGACCACTGATCTTTTCGGCATCGGCGTTCGATATCCTTATATTGCCTGCACGAGATTTCTCTGCCGAACCAATTGCCTTGACAACAAGCGGCTTATCTCCAGCCCTCGAGTTAGCTCTGGCGAATGAAATATCCTTGAGCCAAACAGCCATACCAAAGCTTACCGCGCTCTCCCTGCTGGCATAGGCAGGTCCGTAAACCTCAACTCCATCCTCATCAACCACCTTGGGAACTAATACTGGAGATTTCCTCAATCCCCTGCAGTCCAATATGATTCCGGTATAAGCACCGTTTTTCTTCTGATTCCGGGGTTCCTGCGCTATTGAAGGTATCACTTTTATGTTCTGCGGCAGAATCTTTTCACTCAGAGTTCCATATAATCTGAGGCTTAATGTCACCGCGACTAACCCGTTATCCCCGTAAGCTATATCGCAAAGATGGGCGTTGAGACACAAGGAGGTCAGATCCTTCCTTAAGGAGCCGTTCATTTCAATATAGTCCTTCACCGACTGCTCTGAAGTCAAGGGAAGCTGCTCAATAACGGAAAGAAGGGACTTCCTCGCATCCTCTATCGCCGAACCTTTCGCAAGAGACCTTGCCTGGGCGGAATTTGCCGCAGTGCCAGGTGGGAACCCGATGCCTTTGGCCTCAATCACCCCGTTTGACCAATCAACAGCACCCCTCTTGTAAATACCCGTATAATTACTCGCCTCAGCCCATGCGGCCCATAGAAACAAGCATAGAGCAATCAGAGGCAGGCGTTTAATTGAACTATTTGAACTCATTTTACTCCTCATCAATCATTATCCGCCAAAAAACCTTTAATAATATTGAAAGCATGCGCAATATCATCTGCTCTGATCCAGTGAACGGAAGGATCAGATTTGAACCACGTTATCTGTCTTTTGGCATATCTTCTTGTGTCCGTCTTCATCTGTTCAACCGCATCATGGAGGGGCATACCTTTAAGGAGATGAGCTGTTATGTGTCTATATCCCAGAGCCTTCATAGGCTTCAACTCAGGAGAATAACCACACTTGAGCAAGAGCTCCGTCTCTTCCCTGAGGCCTCCTAAGATCATCTTATCGGTTCTTCTGCCTATCCTCTCGTAAAGATCCTTTCTGTCCATCGTCAGGCACAGCACGAGCCCTTGCACGTCCCTGTCCTTGAAACCATGGTCTCTGGCCAGTTCAGACGGGCGTCTTCCGGTTAGGGAAAAGAGTTCAAGCGCCCTTATGATACGCACCCTGTCGTTGGGATGTATACCCCTTGCGGCATCCGGATCAATTATTGCCAGTCTCTGGTGGAGGATCTGAGGGCCAAGTTCCATAATCTCACGGTGTAGTCCCTCCCGCAAAGATCTATCGGCCGAAGGCACCTTGAACAGCCCGCCCAGGAGCCCCTTGATGTAAAGTCCAGTCCCCCCAACAACCAGGCAGGCCCTTCCCCTGTGATATATCTCCCTTATTATAGGGATAGCTTCGGAGCGATATCTAGCGGCGTTAAATTCCTCATCCGGATTTACAATGTCCAGGAGGTGGTGCGGAATCCCTTTCTTTTCATCCTCAGTGGGTTTTGCAGTACCGATGTCCATGCCCCTGTAAACCTGCATTGAATCGGCGTTGACTATCTCGGCGCCCAGTCTTTCGGCGAGCATGACGCCATAGACTGTCTTCCCGCACCCGGTCGGGCCCCCAATTACAACCACTTTGGGAAGCCTGTCGGTCATTTATTTGTAAGTAACGTCACAGAGCCCTCTTAAACATCTTTTCGAGCTCCCGATAGCTGAGCAATCTATAGATGGGGCGGCCGTGGGGACAGTTCGCCGGAAGGCCTACCTCCTTCAATTGGAAAAGCAAATGCTCCATCTCTTCCTCGCGCATCTCATGATTGCCCCTTATAGCGGCATGACAGGCCATTGTATTGAGCAGACCGTCCGTAAACGTCGGGCTTGAAGGAGATCCATCTCCCATTTGCTTGATTAGTTCACTTATACAAAGAGTCACATCAATTCCGGCAAGCGGAGCAGGACACGCCTTGAGCAGGAAGCTATTGCCTCCGAAATGCTCAACATCAAAACCGAGGACCATCAACTCGTCCCTTTTCCTTTGAGCTGCTTCAGTCTCCTTGAAAGAGAGCTCTATCTGCTTAGGAATCAATAAGGATTGGCAGGGAATCCTGCCCGATGAAATATCTCGTTTCATAAGCTCAAAGATCACCCTTTCGTGGGCGGCATGCTGATCCATCAAGATCAGACCTTCCTCTCCTTCACATAGAATATATGTATTCTTGAGCTGACCTATCACCCTGGGAAATGCGCGGGGTTTTTCAGCCGGGATCTCTGATACACATGAAGGATTCGAGCTGAAAATTCCAGGCAGATATTCCGCCACTGGCTCCTTGACGGTGTCCTCTTCAAATCCGGCTTTGATCCTATCCAGCGTCGAAAGATCACCTGGCAAAGAAAAAGGAAATGACCTTTTGCCGAGTGCCTTCTTTATCCCTCCGGCGATAAAGGAAAAAATGGACTGCTGATCCCTGAAACGAACCTCCTGCTTTGTTGGATGAACATTGACATCAACGGTTTCCGGCGGCACTTCCAGAAAGAGCACGCAATAGGGGTAGTGACCCTTGAGGAGTCTTCCGCTGTAGCCCTCAAGAATCGCCCTGGTCATAACCCTGTCCCGTAAGTATCGGCCGTTTAGATAGGTAAAAACACCGTCGGATCGCTGTCTTGCCATCTCCCCTGGACAAAGATAGACGGACATAGCGAAGTCGCCCACCCTTACAGCCAGGGATTCAGCGGATTCAGCAATGTCCTTTCCCATAAGGGCGGCTATCCTTGTAATCAGATTATCTGAGGCAGGCAAGAGCAGCGAATCCTTAGCCTCATTTCTGACGATCAATCTTACCGCACCATGAGGCAGGGCAATCCTTCCGGCCATATCAAGGATGTGGGCGGCTTCTGTCCTGTCCGCCTTGAGAAACTTCTTTCTTGCGGGGACATTGAAGAATAGATCGTTTACCTCAACTATCGTACCCGCAGGGCATCCTGTTTCACCAACCTCAGTAAGGCCCCCGCCATCCACGGATATCACACTTCCCTCAAGTCGGTCGTGAGGACGTGATTGGATCCTGAGCCTCGCTACAGAAGCAATGCTTGCAAGGGCCTCGCCCCTGAATCCAAGAGTCTTCACACAATAGAGATCAGATATGCATGCTATTTTGCTTGTAGCGTGCCTTTGCACACAAAGGGCTAGGTCCTCGCGGCCCATTCCCACGCCGTTATCAATTACCTTTATCCTGCTTTTACCGCCCGCGCTGATGGATATCTCAATATTGGTCGCGGCGGAGTCAATGCTGTTTTCGAG
This sequence comes from Desulfatiglandaceae bacterium, assembly GCA_041753575.1. Taxonomy (GTDB): domain Bacteria; phylum Desulfobacterota; class DSM-4660; order Desulfatiglandales; family Desulfatiglandaceae; genus CG2-30-51-40. The sequence goes on along the minus strand of JBGSUA010000172.1, from coordinate 5,728 downwards.
AAGTTCCTTTACGACGGAAGAAGGTCTTTCAACCACCTCGCCCGCAGCTATCTGCGAAGCCAGTCCTTCCGGAAGAATCCTTATCAAATTCATTGAGACCACTTGTTGCTGTATTTTCTTATTCCCTTGAAAAAACCGTTTTTTTGAGACCAAAAGGCAGAGGCGTGAGCGATGAGACCCAAATTTCTTGGTCCCAGAGGATCAATCATAGTGCATGGCGCACTGAACGGCCTGCTTAGGAAATCCTTTACCATCTCACAGGAAAGCGCTACAGAGACGGAGATAGCATTCCTGGCGTGATAATCCATTCCCCTCTGTCCCAGCATGTCCCTGGTCGTGAAAAAATAGCCTGAAAAACGCATACTACCCTTGAAAAGGCCTTTCCTCGCCTTCATCTTCCTACCGCCCTCGCTGGCAATAGCCTTGATAAGATGATCACACTCAGCCATATCCTGGGTAAGTAATGCCCTGGCGAATCTCAGATATCCTGGCCCAACCGTATAGTCGGCCAAGATCTCCGCATAGAAATGCCCTCCAATATATGTCTCTCTGTTTCTAGCTATGACTTCAGGGAGATAGATATTATGGGCAACCACATCAGCGCTAAGATGACTTAAAAAGCCGTAGGCAAACGATCTTTCCCTATCATCTTTGGCACCTTCCAGAAACGCGAATCCACCCTGCCAATTATGAGGATGCTTGGATGCGCTCCTGCTCCCCTTTCCCACAAAGAAATCAGCCGCCAGGCATCCATATATAAATTCCCTGGGAAAAGAGCGGATGGCCTCTGCAATACAGGGCAGTATGGATTGGAGATCTGCCAGCACGCCCAAGGCCGTTGCCGTATGCACCCCAGGTCCCCATGCCCAGGCGCTCTGGTTCCAGAGTATGCCGCCTATCACTGCGGCTGCCGACACCAAAATATCTCTTTTGAATCTCACTTAGGCTATCACCTGAAAATAGAATAGTTGGCTTATGCCAAACGCTCAATAATCGAGCATAATTTACCAAATACAGCAGAAAACTTTTTTTACCAACCTTTTTCTGTAAGTATATTTTTTACTTTTTCAATGGTTGTTTTCTCAGCAAGGACCATCCTCCTGGACTTTGCGTCATGGATTTTTTCCGTAAGCATATCCAGGTCAGCCGGCTTTTCAAGAAAATCGAGCGCTCCCAGCCTCATTGCTTCCACGCTGTCTTTGATTTTTCCGTACCCTGTGAGCATTATAACTTGAAGCTCCGGATGTCTCTTTCTGACGGCCTTGAGAAACTCTATGCCGTCCATTTCCGGCATTCTCAGGTCAAGGATGATCGCATCAAAGGTCTCATCCTCCACTTTATGGAGGGCTTCGGTAGCGGAGCCGGCCGTGGAAACACTCATGTCCCTCAAACGCATCCTATCCGCAAGCGCCTCAGTGAACTCCTTCTCATCATCAACAAGAAGAACCTTCTCACTCATGCCAATACTCCTTTCTCAAACCCGCGAGGCAGTCAAATATTGTTATATCCATCTCTTTACCCGGATGCCTTACTAAGCAGAAAAAATATCTCTCCCTTCTCAGAATCAATTCCAATTTCTCCGCCGACGGCCTCGGCCAGGCATTGTTCCCTTTCGTCGGGAAATCCTTGATCTGCAATCCCGAGTTGAGATGGAGAGCGTCTCAGACCCAGTCTTACTTTTCCACCTGATTCTTCAGCAAACAGCACCAATTTCCTGCCTCCCCCGGCACCTGATATCGCACGTTCAATAAACAACCAGAGAAGATTTTCCAAAGGAAAGGGGCTCGTTATGACTTCCGGTAATCCTTTATCACAAAAGACATCCAGTTCAAAGCCCTTTGTGGAAGCGAGCCTGCGGCTCAGAGCCGCTACCAGATCAAGAAATTCGATTGGTATGATCGAAGCCTTCTCTCTGTCAACGCTATGGGCAAACTTGTTCATGGTCTTTACGATGTCATCGCCTCGCTTGACCTGATCCTTGACTTTGGCGGCCAGTGACTTTATGCGGGATACGTCCAGAGTCCTGCCCTTTCCCGCCAGGGCAATCAAATCCTCGGTAAGTCCGGCATTTTCATTTATTATCGCCAGGACGTTTTTTAACTCATGGGAGATGGATGCGCTCATCTTTCCAAAAAAAACCAAGCCGACTGATTCGACCACGTTCCTAGTCATCGCGCCCTCCTTTTCTGTCGGATACTTCCTTGATCTTCGCAATGAGCGTTGTGATGTCAATCGGCTTAACGAGGTACGCAGAATCGCCATCCTGTGATACTACAAGATTGAAGTCCTCCTCAGAGCCATATCCGGTCAGAAAGAGGAACTTCATATCGGGCTGACGGCCCTTTAGGGCATTCCTAATGGCAAGACCCCCCATTTTAGGCATTCGCATGTCGAGGACGGCTACATCATAGGAGTTCTTCTCCGCCTTCGCCAGAGCGTCTTCCGCAGAAGTCGCATAGTCGGCATCCAGACCCCTCAGTCCCAGTCTTTCAGTAAGGGTGACCACAAATTCTTCTTCGTCATCAACCAGCAATACTCTCATAGCAATCATCTCCTGTCCTGAGGCGGTCTTACCGGTAAGGTTATATGGAAAGTGGTGCCCTTTCCTACCTCGCTGCTTACCTCGACTCCACCTCCCAGATCCTGAACAAAACCATAAGTGATGGATAGTCCGAGTCCGGTGCCTCCCTGCTTGACCCTTGTTGAAAAAAACGGCTCGAATATATGGTCCAGATCTTCCTTTTTTATGCCGCAACCGTCATCGGCGATGCTAACAATAACGCTGTCCATTCCTTTTCTGGTAACCGAGATCTTGAGATGTCCGCCGTCGGTCACCGCGAGAAAGGCATTGTTGATTATGTTCAAGAAAATCTGCTGCAACTTTCCCCTGTCGCTTTCAATTTCAGGGATCTCCAGCGGCACGTCAATTTTTATGTCTATTGACCTCAGCTCCGCGTCCTTGCGCAGGAATCCGACTACTTCTTCGATCAAATGGCCCAGGTGAAGCTTTTCAATAGACGCATCGAAGTTCTTGGCAAAGGTCAGTAGCCTTTTAGTTATGGTCCCGGCCCTATTTACTGACTTAAGAATCGAATCCACCAGCGCCATCAGCTTGTTATCCCCGGCATACTGATGTCTTATGACAAAAAGATCCTTTATAAGCCCGGCCTTTTCATTGATTATCGCCAGAGGGTTATTTATCTCGTGTGCAACGCTTGCCGCAAGGCGACCTATTGTCGCAAGTTTATTTGAGTATTCAAGCTTATGAAAGCTCATGAGTCGCTGCTCATCGGCTATTCTCATCTTCCTTACCATATAGGCTGCGGTTGCTGCTATCACCCCGATTATAATGGAAACGCTCGCAAGGAGAAAACCTATGAGAAGCAACCTCGTACTGAACCAAGTCTCCATAAGGTCTTTCTTGCTCTTAGTGATCATCAATACGAAGGGGGTGTCCTCGATAAATCTGTAACCCACCAGAAGGTCTCTCCCCGATGGATCTATTTCAGAGGTGACCTCCGTCTTTGGAGAAAAGGCTGGGACTGCGAGAGGAATCGTGTTGAGCACATCGCCAAAGCTCCTTGAATGAGTCTGCAGGACTCCCTCGCGATTAATCATAAAGGCGTCGCCCATGCCGCTAAGTTCAAGGCCGACAAGAAGTTTTTCAAAAGGATCCAGATAAACCGATGCTCTCAATACAAAGAAGATGCCGTCCTCGCGAACAGTCCTGACTGCAATTACTACATGAGGGGCCTTGCGATATCCCAGGAAAACATCGCTCACGTAAGTTCCGTCCTCAATCACCCTCTTATACCATTCCTGCCGGCTGTAGTCTTTTCCCAGGAGAGGCTCAGGCCCCGTGTAGTTGACCTGAACCCCCCGTTCATCAATAATCCCAAGATCCACAAAACCGCCCCCAAAGCTTCTCTTGAGATTCTCGAGTATCACTCCCAGACGAACAGGGTCGCTCGCCTGACAGGACCTGTCATGAGCAATGAAATCCAACGCGGCTTTTCGCTCGGAAAGGAAAAAGGAGATACTTCTTCCAGTGTTGGATACAAGACGCGCCGTCCTTAAGCGGAATTCAGCCTCCATGGCATTCTTTGTTACATGGTAATCAACCATGGTTATAAATATCAGAGGAACAAGTGACACGCTCCCGGTAAGGAAAACCGCATATTTCCAGATCTTCCGAAAGTTGAAAAGGTGTCTCGAAGATCGCAGGTCTGTTTCTTTTTCAACCCAGAAGATCTCGACAATCTTACTCTTAAGAGACACGTTTTTTATCTCCTGATCTACGGTTGGGTAAGAGATCAGAGGTCGGCCTATCGGAACCATTTTCGGCTCCAAACCTCCCGGCCTGGTGTTTTTGGGCGGCCAGCCGCCGCTGGATATCAAAAAGCTCAGAGATACCATCTTCCCAGTGACCGGACACATGGCTACTTAGATGCAAGTGATCTATTCCCATTAACATCGTTACCTTTCCTGAGAAGCAACCCTTTTCAGCCTGATCTTTTCATTAGCCCTTTTTATAGTGGCGCTTAGAACATCTATATCAACAGGCTTTTGTATGTAATCAAAGGCACCCAATTCCATGCACATCTTTCTGTCGGCGTCAGAGCCGTGTCCAGTCAATATTATCACTTCAATATCAGGCTGACTCTGTTTTACTCTTCTCAAGACCTCCACACCATCAATGCCCGGCATTCTCAGATCCAGGATCATGACCTCAGGCTCATCTTCTTTGATCATCTCAAGAGCGGATTCCCCGTCATAAGCAACCGCGGAACCCATATCCCTCATGAGAAGCCTCTCTGAGAGGGTCTGCACGAATTCCCTCTCGTCGTCCACAAGCAGAACCTTAGATGGTACCTCGAAATCATATTTCCTGTAAATGTCGGCCTGGTGAAAGCCGGGACCCACCTTAGTCACCACAGCCTTGACCCCCGAAATCCCCTGAGCTATGGACTTAAGTTCTTCCTCAAGCCTGGTCAGCATAAGAACATTCTTGTTTATCGTCAGGGTCACCTCGCCTCCCCGGGCCTTTACCGCAACATTGTGGCCTTCCTTGACGAGGGCCACTTCAACTGTCGCAGAGAGCTTGAAATCATTAACTGCGCCCATGGACCTGGGGCCGGATTGCAATACATCTTTCTCCAGTGTTTCCTTAATAAGTTTTTTAATCCTTTCTTGATCGGTTTTGTCGGTCGGTATGACAATATCATATAAAGATGCAGCCCATGGATCCTGCAGCCCAAAAAGCATATCCACCCACCCAACGCGGTTTTCATCCAATCGCCGTATGAGTTTAGCGGCCTCGCTCTCTGACACTGAGTTCTCTTCCATTGCGGCTCTCACGCGGGAGGCCATATCGGCTATCAGGCAGATCTTCAGTGCATGCGTTACCTCTTCAGGCACCAGAAGCGATGTGAAGCCTTCTATAATAAACCCCTCCTTCTCAAGCACGGAAGATAGGGCTAGCCTCAGATATGCCAACGACCTTTCTCTTTCATGCGTAAAACGGTTAAAGACAGATGCCTTTGACGAAAAGGCCTTTTCAATCTTTGCCTCCGTGAGCCCGGAAAGTCTGGCAGCATCGGCCACAATCTGACCGTCTCTAATAACCTCATATCCGGTTGGCCTCTTCATTCCTTCAATAATTGATTCTTCGTTGCAATACCGCCCGCTGAACACTGTTATAATAGGCATCGTTTCCTCCCTGGAAAAA
>JBGSUA010000171.1:0-8969 GCA_041753575.1 Desulfatiglandaceae bacterium | reverse complement strand
ACGATTGCTGAGTCCATGGATCCCTGGTTCTATGGGCTCCGGCCCTCCTCCCATGTTGGAGTACCAGTAAAGCCTCGGCCCGGCCCCGCAGATGATGTTAAAGGGATTAAACCGGGAGCCCCTCTTTGCGAGGTCCTCCAGATATTCAAGCGGATGTTCGTTTCCAGTCAGAAAATCAGTAACAAGACACCCGCGCGAGGGCGCCCCATCCCGTTGCAGATCAGGCGCCCTGAAGTTGGTTACCGCCGCGATCCTTCCTTCCCTGGTAACCCCGAGCCAGGTGCCTCCACCCCTCAGATCCCGACCGGCAAAAAGCCCCGGCGCATCCTCCCAGTAACCCGGCGGAGCGGTGGGCCGGTCATAGTATTCATCCCGGTTTGCGGCGATAACAAGGGGCCATCTCGGATGGGCCTCCACCGCGAAAAGGATCAGACACACGTCGTCCTTTCCCTCTCCCTGGTAAAGGGAATGTTCAGCTCATAGATTCCTCCATCGAGCACGGCCTTGACCGGATAGGGCGCCTTTTCAAAGACCTTTAGCATGCTGGTGTTGCTCGCGAGCACATCGGCCGTGAATCCCTCAAGACCCCTATCCTTGGCAACCCTCATCAATGTAAGGAGTAGAAAGGTAGCGATTCCCTTCCCCTGAAAAGCCTCATCCACGATAAATGCCACATCCGCGTAAGGTCTGTCGGCATGTTTTACATATCTGGCCTCGGCTATGATCTTGCCTGAGCCCGGCTCCCCGATCAGACCCACGATGGACATGCTGTTATGATAGTCCACGTTCACATACTCCTGCATCTTGGAGTGCGGCATGGTCTTTATGGGTGAGAAATACCGGTAATAGACGCTCTGGTCTGAAAACCTGTAAAAGAGCCTGCGCATCGCATCCACGTCCGAGGGCCTGATAGCCCTGAACCTTATCACAATTCCGTCTTTGAAGGTCTCTGTGGTCGCAAGCTCGTAGGGGTAAAGCTTTCCGGATTCCTCCAGATAGATCTGATCTCTGTAAAGGATGTTCTTTTCCTTGGCCGTGGCAACAAGCGCGGCCCTGTCGTCCGGATCGGCGATGTCAATCAGGGCCAGGGCCCTCTCCCTGACGGTCTTCCCTGTGAGGGAAGCCGCCCCGTATTCGGTTACTACCAGGTCCAGCCCTTCCGTGTAATTAAATTGATTAGGATAGTCCTTGATTGAAAGAAGGATATTGGAGGCCCCTTCCCGGTTTCGGCTTGGAAGGGCGGCTATGGTGCGGCCGCCCGGGGAAAGCGCGGCGCCCGCGAAGAACTCCTGAGCCTCTCCAGGCACTATACCCACATTCCCCCTGCCGTAGGGAAGCGCGAGGCCCCCCGTAAGGTCAACCTTTCTCACAGGAAGCACCACCACGAATTTATCGTTGGCGCCTATGCGCTTTGGGTCGGCCACAACGTCTATCCCCTGAAACTCGATCATAGGATTGAGATGGAGCCACTCCATTAGCTCAGCACTTCCAAGGGCGTATGCCGTGAGGCATTTTCCCCTGAATATCGCCTTCCTGCGGTTGTTGACGGCGCCGCTCTTAACCAAGTCCATGAGGGCATCTGTAAAAAAAGGGCCGTGGATGCCCAGATCCTTTTTGCGCACCAGGTGCTTGGCAAGGGCCTCGAAGATCCTTCCTATGCTGAACGCCATGCAGCTTCCGTCCTGGATGAGGGATGCCACATTGGCCCCCAGCCTGTCGTGAACGTCGTCAATGGGCCAGCGCGGGAAATAGATTGGAGGCTCGGTTGATTCCACCAGGAAGTGGAAATCGTTTACATGCACGGTGGTATCGCCGATGGTGCGCGGCACCTTGGCATTGATTTCCCCCACCACGAGAGAGGCTCGTTCCATGGCCTGCCTCGCCACGTCAACAGCCACTCCGAGGCTGCAATATCCGGCCTGATCAGGAGGCGTGATCTGCACGAAGGCCGCGTCAATATGGATGGTTCCTGAGCTTATGAGAGATGGAAGCCGCGAGAAGCGGCTCGGTATAAGATCCACCCTCCCCGATGTTATGGCCTCGCTTGCCACCCAGCCCGCGAAGAAGGTCTTGAGCCTGAATTTGTAAGCGAACTTCTCCTCCAGTGAGATGGCGTCTCCGAGACTGACAAGCTGGATCAGCTCCAGATCCCTCAAGCCCGATCCTTCCGAGGCCATGAGGGCCTTGACCAGGGTGCGGGGCTCAGCCACCCCTGTCCCCAGAAAGATGCTCATCCCAGGCTTTATCCGGGAAAGCACCTTCTCCGGGCTTATGACCTTGCGCGACCAGTCAATCTTTGCAGCAGGTATTGCCATGATGATCCTCTGAATCCCATCTGAACTATAAAAGACGTCTTTGTTCTCTACGTTACGATCATACTACTCATGGCATGAATACGGCAATAGTGAATGAAGTGTGAAGAGCGGGGATCAAAACAGGGTGAGAGGCAGGAGGGGCAAATATTCTCCGCTGGTAAGCCAAAAAAATAGCGAAACGGGAGGAGTCGGCCGACAACAAAAAGGCCGCCTTCTGGGCGGCCTTTTGTGTTCACGCTAGTGTGCCAGTTCTATTGCTTCCTTCTGCGAACTGCCATACCAAGGCTTAGTAATCCGAAACCAAGAAGCATGATAGTCGCTGGTTCAGGAACCCCAATAACCAACTGATCCTGAGCATTACTCGTGTAAACGAAAACACCCCTATCGCTATCCCACGTCCTGGTATTGTAAAGGTTCATCACCGCCACTCCGTATAGTGAGCCATTATTATTTGTGTTTGCATCGTTGTAATAAGTCAAAGCAAGCTCCGACAAAGCGCCGGTCCACTCACCCTCAAGTTTCCAAATCGCCAGTTGTAATGCATTTGCATTAGTTGCGGTTTGCACCATACTAGTAGACCAATTATAGTATAGATATGCAGTTGCACTACTTATTGGGTCAGGATTTCCACCGCTTAGCCCGCCATTGACTGCGCCCGTGGTGATGGTGCCGATCCAATATTGATTAGGCAAGCTACTTATATACTCATTCCTTTCCACGCAAAAACTATAAAACAGACCATTGTTTATCTTAAATGCTCCACCTCCATTGGCATTTCCGATCCCCCAATCTATGGTGATCTGATCACCTGCCGATACCGGGTAAGCATACGATGCCGAAACTGAAAGCATCAAGACCGCCAAAATTGCCAACACGCTGATTATGAATTTTCTCATTATATTCTCCTCCTCTGTAAAGCCTTAGTAATAGGGTATGTCTACGTTTCTCCTTAACCAATGCAATTGCTCTGCCATTCCTCTCCAAAGCAAGACTTCTTTAGCATTTTTACCTTAACCTATTGATTCCCAGTAATATATTACCCGTAATATTAAGAAGAACCCCATATCCCCCTGCCCCCATTTCCTCCCCATTTTTCAAAATGTAAAGCTGGCTGACAGGTTGTCGCCTCTGAAAGGGGTATTAGTGGGTATTAAATATACCATACAACATCCATATCTGCCATAAATCATATAGTTACTAGGTATCGTATTATACCCCCTTTACATCTGGCAAAATTGTAAATATTTCCGACATGGCCCTCCGGAGTTATCCCGAGAAACGAAAAGTGTAAGTAACTACGCAGGGGCCAGGGGGCAGGGTTAGAGAGCGATGAAGATTGAGCGATTTGAGGATATTGAGGCCTGGCAACCGGCACGTGAATTGACCGGGAAAGTGTACCGTTTAACAAAGAAGCCAGCCCGGATTCACAAAGGACTACGGATTGAAGAGACAAATACAAGATGCCGCCCGTATTGAAGAGGGATTCGATTCGGATAACCCTGATCCCCGACCCCCGACCCCTGATCCCTGATCCCTGATCCCTGCCCCCTGACCCCTACCCCCTGATCAGTTACAAGTGTAAAAGTAAATGGCGTCCCCAAAAAAAACTTGACGAGGGTGATTGACCTTGATTATTGTTTATTATTGTTTGGTTAATCAGCAAATGTTGACCTATTTGAATTAAGTTTTGTTCGGAACCGGAGGCGAAAAATATGCCTGGCAGGCAAGACATCCGCAACACTGTCGCATCCGTCATTCCTTCCCAGCAGAAGGAAGCCGATGCCTTGGAAGACCCTGATGGATACCGAAGCTCCTTTGCTGTTACTATAGTTGACGATGACGAGGCTATTTGCGAAATCATCACCAAATGGATAACGTCATGGGGATTTAATTGTTTTGTGCTGCCCCCGCCCTATGCCTTGAGCGCCCTGCTTGAGAAATGCGCTGGAACTCAGATATATATTCTGGACTACCTTCTCCCGGACGGCAACACCCTTGACTGGATCCCTGAGATCAAGGCTTCATGCCCCGACTCCAAGATCATTGTAATGACCGGCTTTGCCGACATGAATACCGTCATAAAGGCCGTCCGCCTTGGGGCCACGGACTTTCTGCTAAAGCCTGTGAAATCCGATCTTCTGAAGCATTCGGTTGATAGGATAGCTCAAATGCTTGACTCTGAACTCAGAACCCGCGAGCTTCTACTCGAACTCAAGAATAACAATCAGTTACTCGAATCACAAAAAATGCAGCTCGAATTTCTTAACGCCCGATTGATTGAGACAAACAAGGCCTTCTCCACACTGGCTCAGAACCTTGACTTCGACCGCATGGAGATACAGAAACAGCTCTCAGGCAGGATAAAGGCCGAGGTCATCCCGATGGTGAGGAAGCTTCAGGCCGATTCCAATACAGCCAAATACACCTATGAGCTTGCGATGCTTCTTAAGACCCTGGAGCATATCGCCGCAGGCATAATGGAGGCGGACAACCCTTCTTCAGCCCTTACCACAGCGGAACTGCGGGTCGCCTCCCTCATAAGAAGCGGACTCACCTCTGAGCAGATAGCAGAAAAGCTTTTTATTTCCGTGGATACGGTAAAGACGCACAGGAAGCGTATAAGGAAGAAGCTTAAATTAACAGGGTCGAGCGACCCTCTGAGGGATTTTCTGACTGGATATTCGGAACTTAACGCGTAACCGCCCAGCCTTCAAACGAAGAGTCGCGGCGCAGAGAGCGCCATGATTTTTCAGTGGATCTGGCGCGGTTGAGTCTGCCCTCTCCCCCCCCTTTCACTTTCAAGGGCCATTTCCTTCAAAACCATTTCAAGCTGGGCGGTCTGCTCAGGCTTAAGATCCTCAAACTTCAGCCCGCACCGCCTTGTTTCAATAGTCGTGAGGAATCCTTCGCCGTCATTGACGCGCCTGTCGTAAATAACATGGCACGGCACATTGAAGAGGTTATACTTTTTTTCATTGTTAAAGATGTCAATCACAACCTTCTCTTCCAGATCGGGTTTTTCTTCAAGCAGCGTATATTCCATGGCAAGACCGCCCTTACTAATGTCTTTAATGCGGCCCATTCTGTCAAAGGTTGGTCTGAAGGTCGTGAAGACTAAATCACTGGGAACGTAGCGATCAAACACCCTTCTCTCGGCTTCGGTAGCTATCATGGCCATTCAAGCTCCATTTCGACTAAATTACATTAAACCGGATGATCTGTTCAAGCTCGATTTTCTGGCTCTGTTTCAATCTATCAAGTCTAATGCCACAACGCCTGGCGATGATCCTTCCCGACGTCACTTGAGTAAGCTCAATATCGTAAACTATTCTGTAGCGCTTCAGCCTGAGCATTCTATAAAGGCTGAATATTATGACGTCATAGTCGTAATCGTAAACCAATCTATGTGCGTCTTCAGTGGTTCCGATATAGTAAAATGAGAACCCGCTGAAGGATAAATCAATAATTTGACCTACGACCTGAAATTTTCGATCATCGCTTTTATAAAACAGAACATAAGCACCCTGTCTTAGAGAAAAACGCTCCGCTCTCCTACGATTATCCGGCACCAGCTGTTGGAGTTCGGAGGCCCCTGATGAAAATTCCATATCACCCGTCTCTTCAAGATTTAGCAGCCTCCCCTGTCTCGGATCGCGCCCGGCAGAGTGCACACCTATGGTGTCAGAAAAAGTATGCAAGACCTGTTCCTCGGCCTCCAATGTCATTTCCGGGTTCAGATAACATTTTGATTTCATTATCTCTTAAATCTATCAGGCAGCTCGACCGGGGGCGCCGGACAATTGTGGGGTCTACACAAGATGTAAATCATCCCGACAATTTTAACGCCTCCAGGCGACCCTTTCCGTCCAATTCCTTAAAATGACTTCATTCATCTTCAAGTCAAACCTGTAATCTTTTCCGACACTGCTAGTCCAGAACCGCTGGCCAGGTCTCCACCCCCTTTCCGGAGCGGACATTGTCAACGTAGCTTATTCTCTCAATCGGCTCAAAGTTTTTGAGCGCGTCATCAAATGTCTCCAGAAAGCCCTTGCTCCCAGCCCCGAAGCCGATCACGATCTCGTCATAGCGGTCGTAGTCAATATTACCGCCCGCCGGCCTCACCTCGACTCCGAGCTGATGGAACTCGGGCCAGGTAGTCTGCTGCCAGGCAATGTGTGTGCCCAGGTTGGCCTTAAGGTCAAAGTCAACCACCGTAAAGCGCCCGCCGCCCTCAAGCCCCAGTCCAAGGACGATCTCTTCCCTGCCGTCGCCGTTGGTATCCGCCTTGGCAGGCCAGAGTTCTCCGTTTATCAGATTGTAATCATTCCAATCTATCTTGCCCCAGCCTGAAACATCACTCCCGGGCGTGCCACTTTGGGCGGCACTCTGCCCCAGCACATCCCTCAAAATGAGATACATACCGTCGGGCGCTGCGGAGGTGCCTTCAATCCGCCCAAGCCCCACGACCACCTCTGCGATTCCGTCGCCGTCAAGATCAGGGCAGGCAGGCCTTATCTCACCGTTAAGGGCGTTATAGTCTTCCCATCCGGTCTCAAGCCACTTGAAATGGTTGACTGCGTTCTCATCGAGCTTGAAGACCGCAATCCTGCCCTGGCCCCCAGGCCCCAGTCCTATCACGATCTCATCCTTGCCGTCTCCATCCAGATCCCCGCAGGCGGGCCTGGTTTCGCCGTTGAGGGAGTTATAGGCATCCCAGGGGATACGGCCCCAGGCCTTGAGGGTGTGACTGGTATCCAGAACAGCAAAGTAGCCTCCCGGGATTCCTTCGACACCATCAACAGGCCCAAGCCCTACAATAATCTCCTTCTTGCCGTCGCCGTCAAGATCGCCTGTAGCAACCCTCATCTCGCCGCTTAGTTCAGTATATTCGGGCCAGGGGAGATAAGCGGAGCGATCCATATCGCCCTCCGGCGTCAGCATGTCCACCCAGCCGCCGAAACCCGGATCATAGCCTGTGCCTGCAAGCAAAAGCGATGATGTTACTGTCTTTCTGTCTCTGAAGTCGTAGAGGTCTTTTAGTGAAACCTTTGACTTTGCTGTGGTGATCCTCGTAAAACCGGCCGAGATCATGTGGTCTCTGTAAACGCTTCCGAAGGTGTAGGAGCTTATCGCGCCGATGGAAACGCCATCCACCAAGACATCGGATATCTGATATCCGGTCTTTGGCTGTATTGCGAAGCTCTGGCTTGCGCCATGAAGGACCTCTACTGTGCCTGAAGGAGTTATTGTGCCGGCGGCCCTTGCCGAGGATTTGATCACGTACTTCAGGGCGGAAAAGCTGACGGTTATGCTCCCGGACTTGGTGACATTGCTGAAGGTGTAGTTTGAGACAGGTCCCACAGAGACTCCATCAATTAGAACATCGGCGATCTTGTATCCGGAGGAGGGCGAGATAATGAACGCCTGGCTTCCGCCCGGGGTCACCTGCACGGTCCCGGAAGGAGTGATGGCGCCGTTTGCCCCTGCCGTCGCGGTAATGGTGTAGAAGGACGCTGTCTCGAAGCTCGCAGATATGGTGCGGGCAGCCGTCACATTAGTGAAGGTGTAGGTCGTCAGCGGGCCTGCCGATGCCCCGTCAACCAGCACATCCGCGACCCTGTATCCCGTCGCCGGAGTGATGCTGAAGGCCTGGCTGCCTCCGTGCGCAACCTGCACAGTCCCGGCCGGGCTTATGCTTCCATTTGCCCCGGCGCTCGCCGTGATATTGTAGCTCAACTGGGAAAAAGTGGCAGATATGGTCCTGGCAGCCGTAACATTAGTAAAGGTGTAGCTTGTCACCGCCCCTACCGATGTCCCGTCAACCAGCACATCCGCGACCTTATATCCAGTGGCCGCCGTTATCGTAAAGCTCCGGCTTCCGCCTTGCGCCACCTGCACTGTCCCGGCCGGGCTTATGCTTCCATTCGCCCCGGCGCTCGCCGTGATCGTATATGCAATCGGAGCAAAACTTGCCGCGATCGTATGCGTGGCGGTCACATTGGAAAAGGTGTAGGAGCCTACCGGCCCGACCGACGCCCCGTCAACCAGCACACCCGCTATCGCAGATCCCGCTGCCGGCGCTATCGTAAAACTCTTGCTCGCCCCGCGGCTTAAAATAACCGTGCCGGCAGGGCTGATCGAACCATTTGCTCCGGCAGAAGCAGTCAGAGTGAAGCATTCAAGCTCATTAGAGAAATCACTGTAGTTCCCGGATGCATCATAGGCCTTTACCGCGAAATAGTAGGACTTCCCATCCTGAAGCCCTGTCACGGTGTATTGGATAACATTACCCACATTGATTTCATTGGAGTATGACCCCGAGGCAAGCCCATAATACAGTTTATAGCCCGCCACACTCCCTGTGCTCTGGTCCCAGGCAAGGGTCGCCTCCGCGGCCAAGGCCGGGCTCGAAGCCGCAAACATAAGCGGAAGGAGACACAGTAGGAAAACCATAAGCCGTTTCCCCCAAATCCCTCTTGCGGCCTTTTTCTCCCTAGTTCTTGTCTCCATCGCTTTCATGACTTGCCTCCTTAGTGCATTACTTCTTGCCAAAAACCCCGTACCCTGACCCCCGACCCCTGCCCCCTAGCCCCTAGCCCCTAGCCCCTAGCCCCTGATGTAAAGGGCGTCCCCCAATTTGTTCAGATCGGGGAT
>JBGSUA010000170.1:0-10685 GCA_041753575.1 Desulfatiglandaceae bacterium | reverse complement strand
TCCACGTGTGATAGCAGGAAGGGCATGTAAAGACTATTGTCCTGGCTCCCACTTCCTTGACCTTGGCCAGATTATGCTCCATGAGGGCCTTTACCTTATCCGGCATTCCGGCTCCTATCAGGGGAAAACCGCAGCACCATTCCTCTCCTCCCAGTACCGTGAAATCAACCCCGGCCCTGTGCATTATCTTGCTCATGTTAACCGGTATCTTCTGGGCCATCGGGAAAAATGACGCGACGCAGCCTACAAAGAAGATCACCTCGGCCCTGTCTTTGTTGAGGGCATCTTGGGGTATATCCTTGATCATCTCCTGCCACTCCGACCTCTCCTCATTGTCGTCGTTGGAGATGTTGTGCTGCTCTTCCAGAAAACGGGCCACACGATCGGCGATTTTGGGATACAGCCCCTCGGTTACAAGGCATTCCCTGTCTCGGAAGACAAGGTCCTTTGTCTGCACCTTCGGGAAACAGGCGGCAGTGCAGGCCCCGCAGCCAAGACAACTGAAGATCGCCTTCTCTATCTCAGGACTCCACTGAAGCCTTCCTTCTATAACCGCCCTGGTTATGGCGTTTCTGCCTCTTGGAGCGGAAGATTCCTTTCCCTCTGCCAGATATACCGGACAGTTGGGAAGGCAGAATCCGCACTTATTACATTTGGCCACTTCATCGTAGGAAAGTCTCATAAGCTGTGCGATATTCATGTAAAAGACCTCGTTGAGCTCTATTGTTGAGTTAGGGAAAAGAAACGGCCCGGGTTCATTATCCCGGATGGGTCAATAGCCTTCTTGAGCCGTTCCATTATGACGGAGACTGCCCCCGGTCGGCCGAAGGTCGCCACTCTCTTCCTGACTTGAGAGGGGGCGCACTCAACCGTGAGCTGCCCTCCTTTTGCTTCGCATCCTTCACGAAGACCAGCGATTATCTTGATGAGCAGATCATGGCGGTCTTTTCCATCAGGCATGATATCAATAGCTGTGACACCGCTTCCTGCGTGGCAGACCATTGTGTGCTTGAGACCTTCCCTGCTCAGGGTTTCGTCGCACATAGCGTAGATCTTCTCCCACTCTGAAATAGGATATGAAAGTCTGACCGACAAGATGTCATTGCTTTTTTCTTTATCCATAGCGCGCAGGTTTCCGAAAGAAAGCCAGAATGGATTGTGACCGCCCTCATCAAGGTCAGCTTGTGCCGTGGCGCCAAGACGTTCTCCCATGGCGGCCATCTCCTTTTTCATTCGGTCTACTGCTTCATCGAATCCTTCCATCGCTACCGCGACATTACAGGTTGCTCCCCTGGCTGATATGCCTGCCTTTGCGCATACGGCATCAACCGCATCGGCGTTCATGATCTCTACGGCGGCGGGGATAAGCTTTGTTCTCAAAAGCGCGTCTGCAAATCGGGCCGCCTCTGAAAGAGAGGCAAAACCCAGGATCATTGTCTCCATGCGCTCTGGAAGCGGGAGAAGTCTCAAGGTCATCTCGCAGATGACCCCCAGGGTTCCGAACGACCCTATCATGAGCTTGGAGACGTCGTAGCCCGAGACATTCTTGACGGTCTTACCTCCCGCGCCTACGATCTCACCCTTTGGGGTTACAAATCTCACGCCCAGAACCATATCCCTTGGCAGACCATAAAGGAGTTTTCTGGGACCGCTCGAATTCGAGGCTATTATGCCGCCGATAGTGGCCCTGTCACCAAAGGGAGGATCCATGGGAAGGAAGCACCCGCTGCGGGTTCTCTCTGAACAGATAATGTCATCGGTTTCTTTTCCGAGTTCATCCAGCGGCAGATAGCAGCGATCTTCCTGGGTCGCAAGCCTCGCCTGAATGTCCCTGAACTTGACCCCTGATTCAACTGTTATTGTGAGGTTTGCCACATCCACGTCCAGCATGTGGTTCATCTTTTCTGTTGATATGACAAGTTCCACTCTTGACGGCGGATCTCCCATACACTGCTTTGTGCCGCTTCCCCATGGAACGATTGAAACTCCATCTCTGACCGCAAGGTTCACTATTTCCTTTACCTGTTTGATGTCCTTGGGAAATGCGACCACTGATGGAGCAAGGCCTCCCACCGCATAGCGATCTGTGATGTCAGAATCCGTCTTCACTCTCTCCCGGCCTATGGCAGATGCCAGGTCCGCGGTTAACCGTTCAATTTTTCCCACTTTAGCGCTCCTTTTCGCCCTCTTTCAGCCTTGTCTAAGCATTAGCCGCCTGCCTCTGCGGAATTACCTTCCCGGGATTCCAGATCCCAACAGGATCAAAGGCGCTCTTTATGTCTCTCATAAACTGCATATCGCTTTCCGAGAAGATGAAGCTCATCTCCTTGAGTTTTTCTGTTCCTATGCCGTGTTCCCCGCTTATTGTTCCACCCACATCGGCGCATATCTGGAGGATCTCAGTGGCGGCCTTGTGGACACGGGCAAGCTCTTCCTTGTTTCTTTCATCAAAAAGGATAAGCGGATGAAGATTCCCGTCACCGGCGTGAAAGACATTGCCGATCGGTAGATCATATTTTTTGGCGATCTGGATTACCTTCCCCAGCACCTCAGGCAGTTTTGTCCTGGGCACTGTGCCGTCGCAGACAAGATAGCTCGGTCTTAATCGGGCCACCGCCCCGAAAGCGCCTTTCCTGCCCGCCCAGAGTTCAGCCCTTTCCGCGTCGCTCTTTGCAAGCCTTACATCCCTTACCCTGTGGCGCTTGCAGATCTCAAGTATCTTCCCGGCCTGACGTTCCATGCCGTCAGCCATGCCGTCAAGTTCAATTATAAGGACTGCTGCGGCATCCATGGGGTAACCTGCGTGTACGGAATCCTCGACAGCCCTTAATACCAGATTGTCCATCATCTCCAGTGTAGCAGGCACAATACCCTCTGCTATGATTGCCGATACTGTGTTTCCGGCATCTTCAATGGAGTCGTATATGGCCAGCATGGTTTTTACCGCCTCCGGAGTCGGTATGATCTTGAGCATTATCTTGGTGGCAATTGCCAGAGTGCCCTCGCTCCCGACCAGCAGTCCGGTTATGTCATAGGAGGCCTGGTCCGGTGATTTTCCGCCTAACCATACAACGGTCCCGTCAAAGAGAACCACCTCGGCGCCGAGCACGTGGTTAGTGGTAACTCCGTATTTGAGACAGTGAGGGCCACCCGAGTTTTCTCCAAAGTTTCCTCCTAGGGTCGAGACCTTTTGACTTGCCGGATCAGGGGCATACTGAAGGCCTTTCTTGAGAATCGTATTTTGTAGATCCAGGGTGATGACTCCGGGCTCAACCGTGACTGTCCTGTTAGGGATGTCAATTTCAATGATCCTGTTCATGTGGGAAAAATGAACCACTATCCCGCCCTTGACGGGTACTGTGCCACCGCTCAGGTTTGTCCCGGAGCCCCTTCCTATTACCGGGATCTTTGCGCTGTAGGCAAGCTTGACTACCTTCGATACATCCTCAGTGGAACCCGGCAGCACGACCACATCCGGCTTTCCCCTTTCAAGGGACGCGTCATAGCCGTAAAGGGCCAGGTCCATCTCCGAGGAAAGGACATTTTCCTCTCCCACTATGTCCTTGAGGGACACGAGAAGTTCTCCTCTTTCCATCTATTGCCTCCTCCCGGAGTCAACCTGCCTGCACAGGCCCCCGGTCATCTGTTGAGTCATATTTGCAGAACTTGTATCTTCTCAATAAATCGGGGCGACTGTTTTCGCCGCGATATTTCCGGATTCCAGCTTTCGCTGGAATGACAAATAGTTGGCTTGTTCCGTCTTTCCGGCGAAGCATATCCCGGACCTCGATCCTGGAGCCGGAATCCAGTGGTTTTACCCCCAATTATTGGGATGTTACCAGAACTTATCACTCGTACATCAACTATCAGGTCATTAGTCATGCCGGAGTTTATCCGACATCCCGGAAAGACTGGGTTCCGGGGCCAACCACGCCTGCGGTATGGCCGCGCAATTCCGAAACTATTAATAAATGTGAGCCGTTTCGGTTCAATCGGTCTTTGCCGTAAGGATTATCTCGACGCTTCCTCGAAAAGAGGTATCACGTATGGGCCCTCAGGCACCACCGCGATCTCGTTTCTGCCGCTTCTTGCCACGCTTTCCTTTACGGCTTCTTCAACGGATGTGATCCTTTTCACGAATATGTCCCTATAGTCCTCTTCCCTGAGACCCGCGGTAAAAAGATGCACGGTCCCTTTCCTTGTGGCCTTGAGGAGCATCTCCGTCTGCCACTCATCAACCAGGGCTTTTTCGCGGCCGTCGAGCATGGCCATGAACTTTTCCGGGCCGATCCGGCACAGCACACGCTGGGCCTCGACGAAATCACGGCTTCCCATCCCCTCGGAACATTCGCTTGCTATTATGATGTCACCGCCGGGCTCAAGGATGTCTATCACCCCTACCATTCCCTTTACGGTCTGATAGTAAGTCTTGTCAAGGGGATAACCCGCGCTTGTGGTTACAATGGTTGAAAAGCGTCTCGGCACTTCCACTTCCGCGTGTCTTCTCATGAAAGACACCGCCTCCATGTGGCTCTTTTCAACCTCTCCAAAATTGACAAAGCCTATTCGTCTGTCTTCGTCAATGACCACATTTAAAGCAACAACACCGCCTATGGCCCTTACTATCTCCACCTGTTCATTATGCAGGGGATTGCCTTCAATAACGCAGTTGACCGCCTTGCAGTGTTCCAGGATTCTGGAAGTGTGAAACCTCAATATTGTGTCCTGATAGGCGATTCCAGGGGCGATCACCTTTCGACCCCCGGAATAGCCGGCCATGAAGTGAGGCTCAACGAGCCCTGTAACCAGTTTTACGTCGGCCTCGACAAATCGCCTGTCTATCATGATGGGGATGCCGCCCGTGGTGGCGCCAAGGTTTACGTGCGCATCCCTGTCCCTTGCGAAGTGGTTTTCCGCCCTCACCGTCTTGAATATTTCCTCCGAGCCGATTATCTCTCTGAGTTCATCGCCTTCATTTGGCCTGTGGAGGCCCGTTGAAACCAGTATGAGGATATTGTCCCTGGATATGCCGGCTCCCTCGAGGCATTCAATGACGGGAGGAAGGATAGTCCCATTGGGAACTGGTCTGGTTATGTCACAGATTAGTATGCAGGCGGTCTTCTTTCCGGCGGCAAGCGCCGCCAGGGCGGAAGATCTGACAGGGTTTACGAGCGCCTCTGTGACAGCCTTCCCTGCGTCGGGCAGGGGCTTCATGGGCCGCTTCCTTATGACGGTAGCTTTGACTCCGTCCGGAACGTCAAGGACAAGGCCTTTCTTCCCATAGAGAAGATCTACCTTCATGGAGTAACCTCTACATGTTCTTTATATTCTGAAGGTTCCCGTCCCATGCGGCCTGAAGTATCGGCCCCATGTATTCTTCAACCAGCCCCGCGTTGAGAGGCACCGGCATGTTTCTTAGTTTCATGTCCAGTTGCGGGTCTTTTGCCGCGGTAATACAGCGCGCTATGTGAGCGGTGCTTACCCCCTCGACCTCCTTAAGACAAGTGGGGAAACCGAGGAATGCGCTAAAGCGTATCATGGCCCCGGCTACCGCCAGTCCGAGCTCTCTTCCGGCAAGAGACTCAACATCTTCTTCCATATATCCGCATCGTTTGTATATCCTCCCTATTACCCGGAGCTTGTCCTCTATGGCGGGAGCGAAAAACACTGTGTAATAAGGATTCATTAGGGCGCAGGCCCTTCCGTGGCTGAGGACGTCAACAAGGGAGAAGCTGTTGAGATGCGCGCCTGAAGTTCCACCGATCATTATGGCGTATCCACCTAAATCGGTTCCGAGACCCAGGAGCGTGCGCGCTTCCTTATCCCTGGGGTTCTTCTTTACTTCGGTCAGCCCCTTTATTATCAACTCTATCCCTATTTCGGCTACCTCCCTGGCCCTATCCTGAATCTGGGGCGCAGCCCCAAAATAAACCTCAAGACAGTGGGCTATTCCGTCAAGCCCTCCATCCAGAGTAAGGCTCATGGGCTGGGTCATAGTTACGTCATAATCAAAGACGGATCTGGGTGGTATGATTGCCTCATCCACTATCAGCTTTTTCTGGCCTCTTATCGGGTCTGTTATGTTGGAATACTTGGTGAGATGGGCTCCTGAGCTTGCCGCGAGCATTATAGCGACGACAGGCATAATGGTTCTCCCGGAAGCCTTGCACACCTTAGTGACTTCGCCCACCCCGAAAAACGGGTCTATTTCAGGCTGTATGTCGCCAAGGGTAGCAAGCATTGCGGCGGCCTTAACCGCGTCTATGCCTGAGCCGCCGTCGGCCACTACCACCATGTCCGGTTTCTTGTGCATTATGTGGCTGTGGAGCCGGTAAACATCAACAAAGGGGGCGTTGGGGGCCGCGCTGCGAGCCGTATCAATCACCGTTACCCCTGCGCCTGATAGGGAAGAAAATATCCTCTCCCTTATGGGCTCAAACCAGTCAAACCCCACCGGGCCGACAAACATCGCCTTTTCACCCATCTGGGAGGCAAAGGCTCCGGGCGCCTCATCAAGCACGCCGCTTCCGAATATATATGTATCCTTCTTGAACTCCCTCAGCACAGCCGAGGCTCGCTCTTTTAAATCCGACATCTTGTAACTCCTCCCTGCTATACGAATTCCTTGACGGAGTTAATGGCTGCCCCCATGGAGCAGTCCGTCTCTCTCTCAAGTATTACATCTATCACATAGGGCACTCCGGCCTTGACCCCTCGCCTGAAGGCCTCTTTGAGTTCAGAGGGATTAGTGATCCTCTCACCCTTGGCGCCGCAGGCCTCAGCGAATTTCACAAAATCAAAGCCGCGTCCCTGGTTTTCTGCCTGTGTTTCATACCATATCTGGACCTCATAATTCATGTCGAAGTTGTATTTTTCGGCCTGACGTATGAGACCAAGGTAACCATTGTTAAGCACCACGCACACAAAGGGCGTCTTGTACATGACGGCAACGGGGAGTTCCTCCATGCAGAACTGAAATCCGAAGTCTCCCACCACCATTACCACCTGTTTGTCCGGTCGGGCAACCTTGGCTCCTATTGAGGCCGGCAGATCCCAGCCCAAAGGCCCTGCGCCGCCGCAGTCGAGATAGTGTCTGGGCTTTGAAATCTTTTGAAGCTGGCCCGACCATATCTGATTGAGCCCTATACAGGTAACAAACACGGTTTCAGGATCAAAGTATTCATTTATCTCCTTAAAAACCCTCTGTGGCTTTATCGGAGTCTCATCATAGTCTGTCTTTCTCTCGAGAGACTGACGCACGTGAGGCACCTTGCCTGACCAGTCCGTTATCTGAGGCTTGATGCTGCGCAGCTTTATCTCATCAAGGATGGCCTGCAGAGTCAATTTGGCGTCCGCGCATATACCCAAATGGGGCATGAGGTTTTTACCGAGCTGGCCAGGGTCAACATCTATGTGGATGAATTTTCGATTTCCTTTGTAAACATTTATGTCGCCGGTGTGGCGGTCGTTAAAGCGGGCTCCAACGGCAAGGACCAGATCCGATTCAAGAAAGATCTGATTTCCCGACCTTGTATTGCACTGAATGCCCACCTGACCTGCCATAAGCGGGTGATCCCAGGGGATGCCGCTTTTCCCCATGTAGGATGCTACAACGGGCATCTGCAGGGCCTCTGCGATTGCGACAAATTCCTCGCAGGCATCCGCTACGATGACGCCTCCCCCAAGCAGCATCACAGGTTTTTCGGCGGCAAGGAGCATGTCAAGGGCCTTTGCAACCTGCTTTTTGTTTGGGGGCATCCTGAAGACGGGGAGGGGCGCGTCAGTTTCCGGATCATACTCTATCTCGCCGCGCTGAACGTCCAGAGGGAGATCAATCAACACCGGCCCAGGTCTTCCTTCCCTCATTATCCTGAATGCCTCTCTGAAGACCCACGGAACCATGGCTGGTTCCTTCACGCAATAGGATTTCTTTACGACGGGCTTTACTATCTCAGCTATGTCAACGGCCTGAAATGCCTCCCGGCCTAACTGTGACCTCACGTTCTGGCCGGTTATGGCAAGGATCGGGATGGAGTCCACCTGAGCGGTGTAAAGGCCTGTCACAAAGTTGCTTGCGCCCGGGCCTGATGTGGCGGCGCATACCCCAACAGTTCCGATGGCCCTGGCATAGCCGTCCGCCATGTGAATGGCTCCTTCCTCATGACGGGTAACCATGTGTTTGATTGTGCCCAAATCCTTTAGCGCCCGATAGAAGGGAAGTATCCCCGCTCCCGGTATTCCGAATATGTGTCTTACTCCTTCGCTTTGAAGTATCCTTACGGCAGCCTCCATGGCAGTCATCTTTGGCATAGTATTTCTCCTTTCCTTTTTAAGGATCTAGCACCTTGGTAACTAACTATTAAATCCCAGCGACTCCGATATCCTGATCGCGTACTGTTTTACCATCTCTCCAAAATATTCAATTCGTTCAAATGTGATGCGGGTAACGGCCCCTGACAGGGAAAGAGCTGCGGCAGGCTTCTTTCGGTGATCCAAGACAAGTGCCGCAACACAACGAACCCCTTCCTCCATTTCTTCGTTATCCACTGAAAAGCCGACCTTCTTTATATGAGCCAGCTCCTTTGAGAGTGCCCCGTTATTTAGGATTGTATGGGATGTTCGGGGGACCATGACTGTGCGGGCCAGATAATCCTTCAGTTCCTGCTCACTGAGCTGGCTCAGAAACATCTTTCCCACGCCTGTTGCGTAAAGGGGAACCCTTGCCCCAAGGCGGGTAAAGAGCTGAAGCATGTGATTGCTCCTTACATGATCCAGATACACGGCGTCGTCTCGGTCGAGCACCGCAAGGTTTGCGCTCTCGCCGGTTTCCTGCACCAGCTTTTCAAGATAGGGTCTGGCTATTGAGGTAAGGTTAAACTGCTGCTGAACCCTTGTGCCCAGTTCAAGGAAACGCAGAGAGAGCGAATAATTTCTCGTAGCGGGATCTTGCACAAGAAAGCGCCTCTTTGCCAGAGTCGCCACTATCCTGTGAGTAGTTCCCACAGGAAATCCCACCAATGAGGAAAGCTCTCTTATACCGATGCTTCCCTTTTCTGCGATGATTTCGATTATGTCCAGTGTTTTGTGCAGGGACTTCATTTCTAGCGCTCCACAATACGGAACATCATTTTATATTATGGTATCGGATATGTCAAGAGAAAGAATTTGAGGATCGTGTCAAGATGGGGCACGGAAGATCATGAATATATCCCCGGATTGACGATTAATTCTAATTCCTGGTTGCGCTATACCCGGGCATGGGGGGTTAGTAAAGGCTTGCTGGTTATATCGGTCGCATTGGGAGATGGGTGCTGGTTATGAGCCCGGGGAGGGATGCCTATCGGGAAGAAGGGGCCATCTCCGAGCTCCGGTAGTATTACAGTTTTTTGGAAGTCATTTGCCTGACTAGTCCCTTGAGTTCCTCTATCTCTGCCTTCGTTGCCGCCAGCATTGCCCTGTTGGCCTCCATCTCGGCCTGCTGGGCCTTTATGGCCTCAACGAGCACCGCCGTGAGCTTGTCATAGGAAATAGACTTTTTGCCATCCTTATCGGTTCTTACAAGCTCGGGCAGGACCTTTTCAACATCCTGGGCAATAAGACCGATCTGCCTGTCTTCTGTAAAACCTCTGTCCGGATATTCCTCAGTGCGCCAGTTGTAGCTTACGCCCTTGAGGTTTGCGATCTTCTCAAGGGAGCCCTCAAGGGCCTGTACGTCTTTCTTGAGGGATATGTCTGATGCTGCCGACAGGTCGGCGATGCTTAAGGTTCCGTTGATCTTGACTTGGCGTGAGCTGAAGTCTCCGTATATCAGGGGACTCGAAGAGTCAGAGTTGTGGATATAGAGTTTGCTTGAACCAGTTTCATTACGACCGGCTTCATAACCCAAAAAGATGTTTTGAGATCCGTTCGTGTTTGAGTATCCTGTACGGTATCCCAGAAAAGTATTATATGCGCCGGAGGTGGTTTTAAATCCGGATTCGTGTCCTATAAAGGTATTTCGTGCGCCGTCAATATTTGATGAACCGGCGCTCCTTCCAATAAAGGTATTGTAGCTGGCTGATGTCGTTTTGATGCCGGCGCTCTCCCCTATGAAGGTGTTGTAATCGCCACTTATATTGGCTTCTCCGGCCAAATTCCCTATAAAGGTGTTGTATTGCCCACCAATGTTTGAGCCACCAGCCGCCCTTCCCACGAAGGTGTTTAAAATGCCATTGCTGTTATGCTTGCCTGCGTATGCGCCCAGGAAAGTGTTGGAACTACCTGTCGTGTTTTCATTACCGGCAAGAGCTCCCACGAAAGTGTTGTTGCTGACCGTGTTCATCTGCCCGGATGATGCGCCCACAAAGGTGTTCATGCTCGCTCCCAAATTGGCTGAACCGGCTGACCTGCCCACGAATGTGTTATTCTCTCCAGTTGTGTTTTGGGCTCCTGAATAGGCCCCGACAAAGGTGTTTTCAGGGCCCGTTGTGTTGCTCTTACCGGCCTCATGACCCACAAAGGTATTGACGCTACCTGAGCTGTTTGCGTTACCGGCCGATCTTCCTATGAATGTACTTGATGCGCCTGCCACTCCGGCATCCTTTCCATAGGAGGTGGTGCTGTCTCCTTCCGTCCCCTTGAGCTTTCCTCCTTCAGTGCTCTCAGTCGCCCCTGCCGCGACGGTAACTGTCCCGGTCTGTGCGCTC
>JBGSUA010000169.1:0-3156 GCA_041753575.1 Desulfatiglandaceae bacterium | reverse complement strand
CACTTCCATGAGGGTCATCATAAAAGATACGTCGTTATCCTTCGCGCAGACGGCGTAGATCGGTTTATAACCGTAGCTCTCGCTCAGGACTCTCCCCCAGAAGGATGTATATAAAATCCCTGCTCCTTCCGCGCGCTGGCCATTGCGTCCCATCCCTCGTACCTGGTGGGATCTACAAAATTTATCTCCGGCATGTGGTTTGGATAAATGTCTCCATCGCAGGAACGATCAATCGGGAAGCGGACATGCAAGGAGAGTTTGAGGACCCGCGGGAGCTATAAACAAAGAATTGCAGCCTGGCTGCAAGAGCTTTGTGATCAGTTCCATGACTTCAGATAAGATCTGAGAGCAGGATGTGCTCATCGATGAATCCAGGCAAGAAACCGGCTGGGTGAGGAAGATTCGAAGCGTAAAGGATGAAAAAACGCATGGAGGGTATGATACCCTCCATGCGGTATAAAGGATCAACTATATAACTATCGTGCCCAAATCTTTCTTCTCAAAACACCCAACCCGATAATCCCCATTCCGAGAAGCATCAAAGTTCCAGGCTCTGGCACAGTTACGAGCATGCTTTGTTTGTGAACTGCGGCGTCATCCACATATTCCACCGGGTTAAAAATCTGAACCAGGCCATTGTTTTTCCATCCCCCCGCCACTGCGGTAGTGGCGTTCTGGGCCAAGGTATTGTTAATACCCCTTGCGCCCGGAGTGAACCACCAAATGGCTTCCTGAACAGCCGCTCCGTCGGCAGTGGCGCCGGTAGTGTATTCCCTGTACAGCCAGGCTACCTCGTCAGTGAGGGCCCAATTAGTCAGTTTCGCACTGCCCTGGATGGATTCAACATAGTAAGTGTTACCCAGGGTTATATACTCACTTTCCTCAACGCAAAAGGTCTTAAAAGTAGGAGTCGCACTGCCGTTCACATAGACATTGAATGCCCCCCCCGATGGCGTGTGGTCTACAGCGTAAGTGAACTTCACTGAATCTCCCATCGCTACTGGAAACGCGAAGGACGCCGGAGCCGCCACGACCATCACTGCCAAAATTAATGCCGCTACAACTAGAACTTTTTTCATGTTAAACCTCCTTTTCTTATATCAACGTATTGACCGAACTCTTTCAATTCTAACTTGTTGCGAAGAATCATTGCAAACCGAGTGCCAAACCTGTCAATAAATATGGAATAAACAATATAACCATTTGATATTATAGTTCTCTATCACCATCAACTCTGTATCTCCCTCGACCTTCTGTCTCATAAATCTTGGGGGGAAACGTAAGGTACGCCTACACAACCAGGATCTTGGCGGCATTCGCAGGGATAGCTATTTAAAATAATTATATCTATTCCATATGATCAAACTTGTAAGGTTTGCCGACGCTTTCGAAAGATATGTGGGTACGTTCTTTACCTTTAAAGCATTATTCATTCAAAAGCTATCTGGAATACCTGAGTTTATCATATCAGGCGATACTCCTGCAGTCCTGTCACAGGAATCTCACAAGTTCTGTTATAAAACCCCAAAGCTGTACTGGACCGATACTTGAGTATGGCCTTAGCAGAGGCCATCGGAAAAGAGCGAGGAGGCGGATTGGTACTTTACACAGACAACAGGGTGACGCGGCTTTCTGAGCCTGACATCTTGGCCATCCCCTCAAGATGGCTATTGAAATAGGGGATGGGGGATGCCCTTCATGATTCAATGCCGCCGGCCCCGTGCTGCCCTCGCGAGAAGCTGGCAACTTGGCTGGGCAGGGCATGCCAGTAAATGCCTCCATATCTTGTTCTGACATAATTCAGAAAATCTTCGTAAAATTTACATGAATACTCTTCATAAGAAGGGGTTCCTCCGATGAAGCTCATATAGTCGGGATGGCTATCCAGAAGGGCCATGCCGCCTTTCCCGGCGATCCAGTCAAGCTTCCTTTTCCAGACGGAAATGTCCTTTTCCCCCAGAAGCACAAAGAGGGTGAAGTCCTGTGGCAGGGTATAAGAAAGCTCCACAAAACCCCTCACATTCCTGTCCTTCTGATACCAGAATGGAAAGATCACTCCGACCCCGTCGGGTTGAGGCTCGAAAGGGTCAGTGTCGAAGGTGGATATGTCATAGTCCATGCAGATCTTGTGCATCCACTCAAGCCGGTGGTGCATGGAAGGCGAACTGAAGCCGACCGCCCCCCAGTCTTTCATATATTGATTGATTTTTGCCGCCCTTTTGAGAAACACCTCCTTCCTTGAGAAGAGCTTTCCGTCGTGATTGAGCCCATGAACACCCACTTCAAACCCTCTATTTTTCAGTTCTGACCTCAACTCCGCCGATACGGGATAACCCTCGGGAACAAAGTTGAAGCAGGATCTGAAACCAAGCTTTTCTTCGATGGCGGCCAGGGACTTCACTTTATTGTGGCCCTTCCATGTATCAACGTCATGGAGAAGGACAAACGCGAATTGCTTTCCCTCAGGCCACTCCTTCCATCCCTCCGGCGCCTTGCCGGCATTTTCATTGATAGGCCATATCCGGCCATGCCTTCTTCTCTGGCACCTTGCCACGTAACTTCGAAGAAGGAGTTGAATACGCCTGGGTATGCACGGCTTCACCGTATAGTAGAGATCATGAATCTTCATATAGGGGCACGTTGTTTACTTTTGCAGTTTCTCTTCATGACCCATAATAGGGGGGACGTAGGGGCACGTTGTTCATATTTATAGATTTATCATAAACTCACTAGCTGTTACAGCCAGTTAATGTTTCCATATATTCTGCTTCCGGTGCTGTGAGGCCGATCTGTCATCTTTTTGTGCAAAGATTCTCGGCGTCTTCTTCTCTGAGCGGCTCGCATAACGCACTCTTGTATATAGAAGCTAAAGGAGGACAATGTGTTCCTTCATCTCCCACTCAGCCTTAAAAACACAGCCCTCGACCGGGCGGCCTATTCCCGCAAGGCCACCAAGATCAGGGTAAAAATCGATATGCTATTTCTCTCTGCCTGCGGTCCAGGTTATCTTTACCAGGTGCTCAACCATCTTGAATTCCGGATCGCCTGTGACCAGCACGGCAGCATGATTAATCGCGCAGGCAATAGCAAAACATTCGGCATAGGAAATAGGGTATAACGCCTTAAGCTCGGCTGCCTGATAAACCAGGGTGTCGG
>JBGSUA010000168.1:0-63920 GCA_041753575.1 Desulfatiglandaceae bacterium | reverse complement strand
CATCCACATCTGTGAAGGGCACGCTTCCGATCCCCGTGGGGGCAAAGTTGAAAAATCGAGGGTCATTATCCGGCATCGGAGGCGTTCCTGATTCGTTTTAACCAGTCTTCAAGGACGGCTGTCATGTATATTATTCTCTCGGTTTCCTTGTGAGGCATCTCTGTTCTTTCAGCAGGGGGAAAGCCCTGAATTTCAGCAAGACGGTCCCTTGCAGCCTTGTCCTGGGGACAGGCAGCCAGCATCCTTTCATAGATCGCTATCGCCTCTGCCCTTCGGCCCTGAGAGAGGTAAAGCTCTGCGATGGTCGGCGTTGCAAGCTCCGATGTCAGAACCTCTTCCTCCTGATCCGGGCTGCCTTCAAGGGTATTCGTGAGTTCATGGGCGCCTTCTTGAGCATTGAACGAATCCAGGCGCATCTTGCAGGTATCGGAAAGTTTGTTTGATTCAGCCCAGATCAACCTGTATTCCTGCTCGGCCGAACATAGAAAACCCATTTCGAGATAGGCCTCAGCCAGCAAAGATCTTGTCTGAAGGTCCTGAGGTAAAAAATCCAGCACCTTAAGGCATTGGCCTGTTATCTCTCCCCATCTTCCCTGCTCTTTCAACTGAAATAGATAAGGTATCAAGGAACTCGTGAAACACGGATTGGAATGCTTTTCATTCATCTGTCTGATCAGTTTATGTCTTCTCTGGTTAGTGCCTGGCGATGAGTCTTTAAATAAAATAACTTAGAAAATCACTTTTTTTACTTAGAAACTTCTTTTTTATCGAATTTGAAAAGGACTTCATTTTCCTTCAGCATATTCAGTTCCCGTCTCGCAACCGACTCCACATACTGTAGATCGTCCCGAAGCAGATTGATCTCAGACATAAGTGTGCTGTTTTCTCTCTCAAGTGCGCATATTTTCTCGATGTAGATCTCTCGTTCATTTCTTTCCCTGTAAAGGCTTAAAAAACCGTTTTCATTAAGCCCCAGCCAGACAGCGGTAATGATTACGATCAGGATTATAATCATTATGGATGGCGAGATTTTTTCGAAGGGCTTCATCTTAT
Source organism: Desulfatiglandaceae bacterium (assembly GCA_041753575.1). Classification (GTDB taxonomy): domain Bacteria; phylum Desulfobacterota; class DSM-4660; order Desulfatiglandales; family Desulfatiglandaceae; genus CG2-30-51-40. Next base: position 62,867 of record JBGSUA010000168.1, on the reverse strand, counting down.
CTGTCCTCTGTCCTTGCGCCGTGTCGCCATAACGATGGAGCTTATGCCTGAACGTCTGGCAAAATCCATCAATTCTACGACCTTCCCGTGTGATGCCTGTCTGTCTGCCTCAACCACGAGCGTGGAAGGATCTTGCGAGTCAGCGAATCCTTTGAGGAGATCAGACAATTCATTTGAGTCCACCACCTTTCCATTATGATATACAAGGCCGTCTTTGTCTATAACAATGATGTTTTTGCGCGTACCGGCATTGTAGGTGCTTATTTGAGTCTTTGGAAGGGATACCGTGATTCCAACTGCCTGATCAAAGTGAGAGGTCGTTACAAGAAAGATCAGCAGGAGAAACACGATGTCAATAAGGGGTGTGATCCCAAGCCTTGTGTCTTCCTCCCTTTGCCTTTCAAACTTCATATCAGTCGGATTGATCTCTCAGGTTGCATACTTCAGTTATCCCGGAGATGATTTTCCTGGATGCTTCGTGGTGCTCAATAAGCTCTACTATCTTTATGGAACTCTCCTCCATATCGGATATGATGGAGTTGACCCTTTCTCTTAAGAATCTATAGCAAACAAGGGTGGGTATTGCAACACAGAGACCTGCTGCTGTTGTGATCAGGGCCTCTGCTATCCCGGCTGCAAGCGGGGCGGCCGTTGCTGTCACTTGGATGGATAATGCATTAAAGACCTTTATCATCCCTGACACGGTACCCAGAAGGCCCAGCAGTGGTGACAGGTTGGCTATTGTGGAAAGGATGCCGACATTTTTTTCGAGTGCGCGTGCCTCTCTGCTGCCTCTTTCTTCAACGGCCTCTTTTACCAGCCAGAAGCCGCCTTGCCATTTTTTGAGACCGGCCAGGAATACTTTGGCTATAGGAGCTGAGTAGCCTTTGCAAAGAAAGACCGCTTCGGGGATCTTATCTTTTCGAAGCAGCGCCTCTATGTGTTCCATGAAATCCGGAGGTATGACCCTGCTGCGGCGCAATGCCCACATTCTTTCAAGGAAAACGCCGACTGCGGCTACGGAGCAAAGCAAGATGGGGTACATGAAAAAGCCCCCTCGCGAAATCAGGTCAAGCATCTTCTCCCCTCTGAAAAAAACTCATTCTCCAGGAACATAGCACCAGGAACATAGCACATGGGTGAGGGATAGAGGAATACACAAAAGTAAGCAATCAGAGGGGGGCTGTGAACCTTTTTCGTTTTGTCCTCTAATGGCATGGTCATAAAAGGGACACCTGAGAGGTTCTTTCTCAGGTCAGGATCGTATCTCTTGCAGCATAAACACAACGTAGGAGATGGCGAAACAGATAAGTGTCAAGGCTATCAGGACCGTAACATGCGGAAATACCACAATAAGGCTCTGGGACAGGCTCAGCGGATTCTGAAAACGTGAAGACAATATCTGCTCCAAGGGGGTCATAAATAGCATTGTGCTGGTCGTCTTCCTCATCGGATCTATTATGGTTGTTGTGGCCTCCGAATAGAGAACCATTGGAGATAAAAGGGAAAGGCCTTCCTTTATGCGGGCGTTTCTCATTATTGTCTCAGCCTGAACATCTTGCTTTTCAACGGGTGCCACAGAGTTAGCCACAGCCTCCGCGCCCAGGGTCACAAAAAAGGACAGGAAGATCCATAGAGCAACCGATGCAAGGGCTGAAGTTGCTATGCTCCTGAAAGCTATTGAAAAGAATATTGAGACTCCCAGCCAGAGTGATATGTAAAATATGCTCATAACGAGATATGCGACAATTCGCCAGATCTCCTCAAAGGTCGGAACTACACCGACTATGCTCAGCCCAAAGCCTGTTATAACGAGCACTATGGCAAGAAGCATCACCAGGATGGTTACAACGCCGGCAAGGAATTTGCCGTTTATCACGGCGTCTCTGAAGATGGGCTGGGAGACGATCTTGATAAGCGTTCCGTGGGCTCTTTCCCGGTTTATTGAGTCAAAACCGAGCACGAGGCCGATAAGAGGACCGAAGAAGGCAACGAACTGTACCATGGAAAAAACGGCCCCCGGCGTGCTGAAGAGCATCAGATAGGGAAACTTTGTCTTGGAGAGGGTTTCGAGATTATCCCTGAGCTGCATGCCCGCCATGTAGCTGGTGATGAAGCTGATCATGGCGATGAGAGCAAATAATATAACAAAACGGTAACTGCTGAAATGGTCGGATAACTCCTTCCTGAACACCGCACAAAGACCCGTCATATCAAACCTCTTTAAAGTATTTCATGTAAATGTCTTCAAGGGAGTAATGGCCATCTTCGATTCCCAGACTCTCTTTCGCCAGGGACTCGAGGGAGCCCTTGGCAATCATGTGTCCCTTAACCATTATGCCTACCCTTTGGGATATCTTCTGCACCTGGCTGAGATTATGCGATGATACGAGAACCGTCATCTTCCTCTCCCGGTTCAGGGACTGAATCAGCTCTATGAGCTGGGAGGCGCCCTCAGGATCCAGTCCAAGGGTCGGTTCATCCAGGATCATCAGCCTGGGCTCCTTGATGAGCACCTCTGCAATCCCCAGCCTCTGTCTCATTCCACGGGAAAATGCGCCCACTTTCTTCCTGATCTGCTCTGATAGCCCAACCGTCTCAAGGGATTTTTGTATCCGTTCGCTCCTTATTTCGCGCGGGATACCGTTGAGTTCCGCCACATAATCAAGGCTTTGAAGAGGTGTTAGGTCGGAGTAGAATCCCATATTTTCAGGAAGGTATCCGACCAGACTCTTAACGTTCCTGGAGTTCCTCAGGGGATCCAGGCCGCATACAGTAGCAGTACCTGAAGATGGTCTGGTAAGCCCAAGGAGCATGAGTATGGTGGTAGTCTTGCCTGCTCCATTGGGCCCGAGGAAGCCGAAGACCTCTCCATCTTCAACCTGAAAACTGAGATCCCTTACGGCCGTCTGAGTACCATATTGTTTGGTAAGATTCCTGGTCTCTATTATGGCTGCGGGTTCCATTTCTAACGCCTTCCAAGTCCTATGAAGAGGGCCACAAGTCCTGCCAGCACCAGCAGGATTACTCCAATTCCGACCCAACCCCAGAGTGTTGACGCCTGGACGGTCACCCTAAGTTCCACTGTCTTGGATACCCTTCCAGATTCTACGCTTAGGCCTACGGAATAATCGCCTACAAGCGCATTTTCAGCAGGGGTGATGACTACCTCGATCTGCTTTATCTCTTCGGGGTTAAGCACATCTATTCTTTCAGGCTCAAATTTGACCTTCCAGTTCTCAGGCTTTAGTGAAAAAAGCTGGGTATTGGTCAAGGGAGAAGAACCTGTGTTCTTTATATAAAAGGATAAGTTGGACTCACGACCGCGAACCGCCGGCAGAGACAAAAGGCCGTTGACAGTGCCGGCATCAAGTTTCTGGATGCCCTTAAGAATCACCTTCAGTTCGGCTTCGCCCTTGGCCTCCGGGGAGTTTACCCGGATTCCTATCGTATATTCCCCAGGTTTGGCTAAAGGATAAGGCTTGACCTCCACGGCAACGGTCTGACTCTGATTAGGCTTGAGACGCAAGCTTGAAATAAGTTTTTCATCATAAGCCGGTTTGAAGTTGATCTCCCATTTTTCAGGGGCCTGGGCCGCCAGGTTAAATATCCCTTCCTTATCAAGTTTGCTCTCCACCTCAAGGGAAAATTCGAACTTGCCGTCCGTAGGCCCGCTCAGAACGGGATATGATGTGGCTATGTTGACCCCTTTGGGCTTTGCATCCTCTGCTATGCCTTCCACAGTGACCGTGACCCGGCAGGCCGATTTTAGAGATCCGTCAAGGCTGGCCGCAGCAACCGCAAAAGAATACTGTCCCGCGATAATTTCCCCTTCCGGCTCCAGACGCAGCGTGATGCTTTTAGATTTCTCAGCCTCAACGTAGGTTCCTGTTATTCCGAAACCGAATGTCTTGAGTCGGGCCTTCCAACCCTTCGCCACTTCTGTCAGAACTAGATCTACCAGCTCATCCTGCCTGCCCTTGTTTTTTACTGTCAAATCAAGAGACAGCTCCTGCGCCCTGGGGATAACTACTCCAGTGTATTCTGGCGCCACAAAGATTCCTCTCGCTGGGGTCTCCCTCTTTACCTCATCCGAATATACTGACAGGGGGAGAGCAGCACCCAGCAGGAGAGCAACAAAAAGCAATACCGTTTCGCGGATCCTCCAGATTGATCCTTTAAAAATCATTCCAACGACCTCCTTTAGTCATCTTTTGATATAGAGTGCCTTTCAAGGGTGTCAAGACTATACCCGGCCTTCTTGTAGTCTTCAAGGGCTCTATTTTTGAGGGAACGGTCTTTTGTATGCTCGGAATGCTTGTCCGCCAGTTCGGCTGCGTGGCTCCACATTCCATCGCGCTCGTAGCTGGAGATCTTGGCTTCCATTCTTCCTTGTTCCTGGGAGGCCTCCATCACAGCGGCATGGCACATGGAGATTATTCTTCTTAAGGGGCTGCCGCATTTCGGGCATGAGGAAAGGGGGCTAGAGTTTACTGCTTGAATCTCCTCAAATCCACGAACGCATATTCGGCAGCCTTTTTCCGGGTCAAGGCTTTCATATTCGTAGATGGGCATCCGGCATACATCCTCCTTCCCAGTGTCTTGAATTCTTGTCTTTACTGTTTTTGCTGCATAAGGTTGAAAGCCGTCGCCCTGGAAGGGCAGAGGGTGTGCCGGGAGAAAGGGGCTCTCCCGGCAGAATAGAAAAAAAGTGCTTATTAATACATGTCTTCAGAAGGCATCTGCGGTGCCGCAGGCTTCTTAGGCTCTGGCTTTTCAGCAACCATTGCCTCAGTAGTCAATAACAGGCCGGCCACGGATGCGGCATTTTGAAGCGCAAACCTTGTCACCTTCGTGGGGTCAATAATGCCTGCAGCTATGAGATTTTCGTATTTACCTGTCTCGGCGTTGAAACCAAAGTCATCATTCCCGTCGATGACCTTCTGCACTACAACGGACCCCTCGAATCCTGCGTTGTTGGCAATCTGCCTGACCGGCTCTTCGAGGGCGCGTTTTACCAGATTGGCCCCAAGCTGCATATCGCCTTCCATTTTTACGGAATCAAGTGCCTTTAAGGCCCTTATATATGCAACGCCACCGCCAGGGACGATTCCTTCTTCCACTGCCGCCCTGGTTGCATTGAGAGCGTCTTCCACCCTGTCCTTTTTCTCTTTCATCTCTGTCTCGGTGGCAGCCCCCACATTGATAACAGCTACGCCGCCTATGAGTTTGGCAAGGCGTTCCTGAAGTTTTTCTCTGTCATAGTCGCTGGTGGTTTCGTCTATCTGGGCCCTTATCTGCTTGACCCTTCCCTCCAGGGCCTGTCTGTTTCCTCCACCGTCAACTATGGTGGTATTGTCTTTGTCAATTGAGATCCTCTTGGCAGTGCCGAGGTCGTTGAGGGTTACCTTCTCCAGCTTAACGCCAAGGTCTTCGCTGATCACCTGCCCGCCTGTAAGAATGGCGATATCCTCCAGCATTGCCTTGCGTCTGTCACCGAATCCGGGCGCCTTTACCGCCACAACCTGCAGGGTGCCCCGCAACTTGTTTACGACCAGCGTTGCAAGGGCCTCACCTTCCACGTCCTCGGATATGATAAGCAGGGGCTTGCTCATCCTTGCGATCTGCTCAAGGATAGGCACCATGTCCTTCATATTGCTGATCTTCTTTTCATTGAGCAGTATGTAGGCATTCTCAAGATGGGCTTCCATCTTTTCAGGATCGGTTACAAAATAGGGACTCAGGTAGCCACGGTCGAACTGCATTCCCTCGACTATCTCCAGGGTTGTATCCATGCTCTTTGCTTCTTCGACTGTTATGACTCCCTCTTTGCCCACCTTTTCCATCGCCTCGGAGATGATTTCGCCTATGGTGGAATCGTTATTGGCAGAAATGGTGCCGACTTGGGCGATTTCTTTCTTTTCCTTGGTGGGTTTGGATATTTTCTTAAGCTCAGCTACTACGGCCTCAACCGCTTTGTCTATTCCTTTCTTGATCGCCATGGGATTTGCTCCCGCTGCAACCAGCTTTGAGCCCTCCCTGTAAATAGCCTGGGCCAGGATGGTGGCCGTGGTCGTTCCGTCGCCTGCCACGTCGGATGTCTTTGACGCGACCTCCTTCACCATCTGTGCTCCCATATTTTCGAACTTATCCTCAAGTTCGACTTCCTTAGCAACGGTAACGCCGTCCTTACTGATTTTGGGGGATCCCCATGACTTTTCTATTATTACGTTTCGGCCTCTAGGACCGAGCGTAACCTTGACTACGTCCGCCAGGGTATCAACACCCTTTGTGAGTTTTTCCCTTGCCGCGGCGCTGTACTTGATTTCCTTGGCTGCCATTACTTGCTCCTCCTAAAAACTCTATTCAACGATGGCCAGAATATCATCTTCACGCATTATGATGTGCTCGACGCCGTCCATCTTGATCTCGTTGCCGGCATACTTGCTGAAGAGCACCTTATCTCCCTCCTTAACGGTCAGAGGGATGCGATCGCCTTTGTCGTTGAGCTTGCCTGTTCCTACTGCGATGATCTTTCCCTCTTGGGGCTTTTCCTTTGCGGTATCAGGAATGATTATCCCGCCTGCTGTCTTCTGTTCCCCCTCAAGTCTCAATACCAATACTCTGTCATTTAATGGCCTGACCTTCATGTTCAACAAACCTCCTTGCGAATTATAGATAAATTAAATTAAATGAGCGCCCTTATGAGCGCATCACGGCTAAAACATCCCCTGGCCTTTTTTTGCTTAAATAACTATTTAGTTTTACTAGGGTAAATTCAGTTTGACGACTAAAATTAATCACCAATATTTGATTGTCAAGGGACTCCCATGGTTGGCTTCAATGTTTTCGCGTAAAAAGAGCTTGACACAAAATCCTTCGGGGACGTACCTTTCCCGTATATCGCACTATCTTCTAAGGGGTCGTCTGTGGGTCGTCTTGCGAAGTTTACTTTTTTTGTCCTGTTTCTTCTGGCTTTGTCAGCAGGGTACTGCTTTAACCTGGACATTTGCTTCATGAATGTCTCTTTTGCTGCAGAGGAAGGTGACGCCGCCGGAGGGGTAAAGATGATTGACCTCTCGGCCTATACGGATCTAAGGGGCGCCGGCTATCTTTCGACCGGGCAGATTTTGTCGAAAGGCATTATTAAAGAGGCCCAGAGTGGTTCGGTGCTTATTGGGAAAGGCGACAGTATCTATGTTAGCTTGGCCGACGACGAGATCTGCTCTCCTGGAAGAAGTCTTACGGTGGGCAGGGTTGGATCAGAGGTGCGCTATCCTGCAACCGGTGAAAAGGCAGGTTTCGTGGTGGATTTCGTCGGAATGGCAAGACTGGAAGGCCGGAGAAATGAATATGGCTGCGCGGCGGTCATGACGGAGAGCTTTAGACCAATTGCGGCAGGAGATTTTCTGATTGAGACGCGCGAGCAGGAGGGGCGTTGCATCGAAGCTGTTTTGTGCGAAAAAGACATCAGCACGATTATACTTGCCGCTAAGGAATCAATGGAAATACTAAGCCAGTTTTCGGTGGTCTATCTTAACGCGGGATCTTCCATGGGGCTCGGGAGGGGTATGATTATGGATATCTACGAAGGCCGCCCTGATCTGATTATAGGCCACCTGGTTATTGCCGATGTTTATCCGGAAGCAGCCACAGCGGTTGTTACAGACTCGCTTAGGGAATTTCATCCCGGCGCAAAGGCCAGGACGTCGGACAAGAAACAAGTGGAGCAAGTCCTTAGAAAGGCATCACTTTGCTCCTCCTTGAAACAGCGCTAGAATGCCCTGACAAACATTTCAGATTCGTAAAGTTTTACGCACTTCGGCTGTTTCCATCCGGTAGGCTGAGGACTATTTATTTTTCCATAAGTGCGGGACCTGATTCCCTGTGAAAGAAAAGAAGATTGATAGATACGAATGGCTTGCGCTGAGCCTGGTGCCGGGGCTGGGAAACGTAGGATCCAGACAGTTGTTTGAGGCATTCGGGAGTGTCTCGGCCGTCTTCAAGGCAAATGAGGATGATCTTATTAGCCAGGGGCGAATAAGAAGGGATATTGCCAGGAGGATTACGTCCAGGTTTTTCAGCTCCGACCCTGAACTTGAATACATGAGAGTTCAGAAGGCAGGAGCAAGGATTATCGCCTTTGAAGATGAGCAATATCCCAGCAGTCTGAAGGAAATTGCAGATCCTCCAGTGGTACTTTACACAAAGGGAGAAGGCATTCCGAAAAGCCGCCCTCTTGTCGCGGTGGTGGGTTCAAGGAGGCCGACTTTTTATGGAATCAGGTCTTCGGAGGTCATTTCTGAAGGGCTTGCTAATGCCGGGGTGGGTGTGGTAAGCGGGCTTGCATTGGGGATAGACACCGCGGCTCACAAAGGATGTCTTAAGGCGAAGGGCTTTACAATAGCAGTAATGGGAACCGGTATAGACAGGGTATATCCAGCCTCGAATCGAAGCCTTTTTGAAGGTATAGTAGAAACAGGGTGCATTGTCACTGAGTTTCCTACTGGTACTCCGCCTGAAGGGAGAAATTTCCCTCGAAGAAACAGGATAATAAGCGGCTTATCGCTCGGAGTGGTTGTGGTTGAGGCGGCGGGTAAAAGCGGATCTCTTATAACGGCTGCCGCCGCCCTTGAACAGGGACGAGAGGTATTCGCCGTACCGGGCAGCATACAGTCTCCAAAGAGCGCTGGTGCCCATTTTCTTCTTAAGCACGGCGCCGTGCTGGTTGAGAGAGCGGATGATATTTTGGCTGCTCTCGGAATCGGCTCCGGGGATAAGGATGGAGCATGTACGGAATCCGGGAAAGATGGCGTTGCTGATGTCTCTGGCCTGGAAAAACCGGTATACGATGCGGTTGAGTCCTATCCAATCCATATAGACGCTATTATAGAGAAGGCGCGCATGGAGCCTGGCAAGGTTCTAGGTATCCTTCTTGAAATGGAATTAAAGGGGCTATTAAAGCAGCTCCCAGGCAAAATGTTTGTTAGAGCAGGATGACTATGACCCGGCAGAATCTCTTAATTGTTGAATCGCCTGCGAAGGCTAAGACCATAAGCAAGTATCTCGGCCCTGGTTTCAGGATAATGGCCTCGGTGGGTCACGTTAAAGATCTGCCTCCCAATCGGTTAGGGGTTGACCTTGCCAAAGGATTTGTCCCTGAATATGTGATTATCAAGGGAAAGGAAAAGATCCTGAGGGATCTTAAGGCTGCTGCAAAGGCTGCGGATACAATCTATCTGGCTCCCGACCCTGACAGGGAGGGCGAGGCTATCGCATGGCATATCGCCGGGGAACTTAGTGGAGGTGAGAATAGGTTTCGCAGGGTCCTTTTTAATGAACTCACTCCAAGGGCGATCAAGGCTGCAGTGGCCTCTCCGGAGGTGCTGAACAAGGATAAGTTTGAGGCCCAGCAGGCGAGGAGGATCCTGGACAGGCTTGTGGGATATCAGATATCGCCGCTCTTGTGGTCGAGGGTTAAAAGAGGACTTAGCGCCGGCAGGGTGCAGTCGGTTGCACTGAGGATGATATGCGACAGGGAGAGGGAGATACTTGCATTTATACCCAGGGAGTACTGGTCTCTTACCGCGAAGTTGAAGGCGACTGATCCGCCGGAGTTCAGAGCACGTCTGACGGAATATGAAGGTGAGAAGATAGAGCTTAAGGGCGAGCAGGAGACATTAAGAGTCCTCGAAGCAGTGGAAAACGAGTCCTTTATTGTCCGCAAGGTCTCCAAGAAAAGGAAGAAGCGCAATCCTCTCCCCCCCTTTATAACCAGTCTTCTGCAGCAGGAGGCCTATAAAAAACTTGGATTTTCGGCCAAGAAAACAATGTCGGTGGCGCAGGCGCTATATGAAGGCGTGGAACTAGGAGAAAAAGGTCAGACTGGACTAATCACCTACATGAGGACGGATTCTTTCAGGATTTCTCAAGAGGCACTAGGCGATGCCAGGGCTTTTATTGAAAAGACTTACGGCAGGGAGTTTCTTCCCGATAAACCTAACGTCTATAAGAGCCGCAAAGGGGCACAGGAGGCCCATGAGGCCGTAAGACCTGCCAACGTGGAACTGCTGCCAGGAAAGACAGCTCCTTACCTCAGCAGGGATCAGCTTGCCCTTTACACCCTTATATGGAAGAGGTTCCTTGCCTCTCAGATGACGCCCGCCCTTTACGATGAGACGCAGGTTGACATCGAAGCCGGAAAAGCCGTCTTCCGGGCTTCAGGTTCCGTTATGGTCTTTCCGGGCTTTACCTCTCTCTACGAGGAGGCTGCTCCCGACGGTGATGGGGAAAAGGGCGCTGAAACCCCTCTCCCACCATTAAAAAAGGATCAGAGCTTGACCCTCCTTGGTCTGGACCCGGCCCAGCATTTTACTCAGCCGCCCGCCCGCTACACTGAGGCTACCCTTATTAAGGCGCTGGAGAAAAACGGCATTGGCCGGCCATCCACATACGCATCCATACTTTCCAATATCAACCAGAGGGAGTATGTGTCCGTTACCAAAGGGCGTTTCCAGCCAACGGAACTTGGATTTTTGGTGAGTGATCTCCTGATTGCGAATTTTCCCGATATTATGGACACGGCCTTTACAGCAAGGATGGAGAAGAGATTAGACGGGATAGAGCGAGGCGAGGTAGCCTGGACAAAGGTATTGGAGCAGTTCTACGGCTCCTTTAACAGCAACCTGGAAAAGGCAAAGAGCTCCATGAAAGGGGAGGTGCCAACGGAGCTGAAATGCCCTGATTGCGGCCTTAACCTCTCCATCAGGTCCGGTAGAAATGGCCTGTTTCTCTCTTGCAGCGGTTATCCTAAATGTTCCTTTACATCAAATTACGTCAGGGATGAAAAGGGCGCCCCAGTTCTTGCGGAAAAGAAGCCCTTCGCCGAACAGAAGGGAGAGCCCACTGGCAAGATCTGCAGTGAGTGCGGGGCCAAAATGCTCCTTAAGACGAGCAGAAACGGCCAGAGATTCCTTGCCTGTGAAAGATATCCTTTATGCACCTATACAGAAGCCCCGGGTACAGGCGTATCGTGTCCTGGGGAGGGATGCGGCGGGGAAATAAAGGAGCGTTCTTCAAAGAAAGGCACCAGGTTTTACGGCTGCAGCAATTATCCTCAGTGCCATTTCGTGATGTGGGATGAGCCTTATGAAGGGAAATGCCCTTTGTGCGGAACCAAGGTGATGATGATAAGAAGGAAGAAGGGCTCATCGCCCCAGATTCATTGCCGCGGAAAGGGATGCGGCTACACTGCGGCCCTTCCGGAGGAGTCATACCCTGTCGTGAAGTCCTGAGGCCTGTTTAGCGCGAAAATGCGCCAGCCCATTTCAATCTGCGGGCGTAGGTCGGACATGGCTTTAAAATTTGGCTACCTTGACATGAAAAGATCAGACTTTTCCCAATCTTTATGAATGTTCTGGAATGATTTAAGAAGACATCGGCCTTTCTTGTCGCGAAGATCATATACAGCATGCCTCAAGACCGTTATAGGAAGCCCACCTTTGGCTGAAAGAGTGACCTCATAACGGCTGAAATCGGTTACTATCCCTTTCAGGATTTCGCCCTCCAGGAGGGTGAAGAAAAGTACCGTCCTGTCCTTCATGGCAGGATATATGGTCTTATTCTTGATATGGTTCCGATCAGAAGGAGAGAGGATGGGGGAAATCCCCATCGCTCTTATCTTGCCGTCTATTCTGATGAGCCCCTTTGTGGATTCTGATATGATGGAAGGGTAAAGGAACTTGATGTTCACCTTTGGTATAACTTCTTGAGGCATCCCTTTCGGCGTAAAGCGGATATCGAAGCGCAGGTTCTCGTTTATTATGCCTTCCTCTATAAGACCTCCATGCATGTGGAGGGTCCAATTATCAGGTGAATTCACCGCCTCATCGAACGCGGACTTGCCGTAATTGGCGGCAAGGTATTCCTCAACACCCTTGAGATAGCCGGTCATTGGATAGAACCGATTATAAGTGTTTCTTTTCGCTGTCGCGTTTTTTTAATTCCTCTTCGAATTCCTTGAAGAATTTGTCTTTCTCCTTCCAGTCGGGTCCGAAGCGCTTGTTAAAGTAATTACCTAGTCTTTCAAATAGTTTTGCCCATACAGGTTTTGCTCCCCCTAAGACAATGTCCTCAAGAAATATTTTGAGCTCTGAGATCTTTTCTTTTGGAAGAAAAGATACGGCTCCAAGCTTTATAGACTTCTTGAGTGACTCCGGTGACAAAGCATGCGCTGTGAGCATGACAGTGGGAAAACCCCGGGAGACGGAGTTCCGCAATAGTTCAAAACCGTTTACTCCCATAATGTCAAGTATTACGATGTCATAGGTGTAACTGAGGAGGTACTGAAGGGCTGTGTCATAGTCCCCGGCCTTGTGGACAATACACATATCAAGTTCTTCGCCTACTGTTTCAAGAATATCAGGTTCATCGTCAACTATAAGTACAACCTTGTCTTTAAGCAGATGATCTGAACTCATGGCCTCATTCCTCCTACAAATAAGGTTGAAAACGGATTGATCAGGTCTTATAACACAGCGTATAAAACAGGTCAACTAGTTGAAGATATAATGACGCAGCCGATTGCGGCTGAGGATTTAAAAGGATAACATAAGGGGCTCATGAAAGGAACTTTATGAAAAGGCTAAAGAAAGGTCGGACAGGGAAAGGATGGTGGTCCAGGTTGATGGATAGGCTTGCCGAGGCAAACAAGGATGCCAAGTTAGGCGGATGCAGCAGGTGAGGAACTGGGAAGAGGGGCGCGGGACGCACCTCGTGAACAGCATAAATTGCGTGATGACACCTGGAAATTTTCGTCTCCCGCAAGTCTTTTTAACCTGCGCATTACCTTTAATTGTCAGATTAAGGGGAAATTACTACGGGAAGGGATGGGGCCTTGCCCCTTGTCAAAACATATATTCTGGCGGCCTCGTCTATTTCCTCCGCTACGTTAAGAGCTTCTCCATAATCACTCCCGGCGGTTACGAGCCCATGGCTCTGCAAGAGGACGGCCTTTTTCCCTGACGAAGATACGGCCTCTGCGACGGCCCTTGAAAGTTCCTCTGACCCCGGGACCAGGAAAGGCAGGAGTGGGAGAGGATAAGCAGCGTAGGCAAATCCCGGTGTGATGGGTGGAATGGATTCAGGCCCTGGCCTGAACATGGTTCCGGCCGCAACAATGTAGTCGCCGTGGATGTGGCATACAACATTTATGTCTGGCCTGTGTCTGAGTATTTCCAGATGCATCAGGGATTCTCGAGTGGGCCGGCCTCCCCGCTTAATGACTCCGTCCAATTCCATTTCAACAACAAGTGCGGGAGTCATGTCCCGAAGGGAGCAACCGGTTGGCGTCAGAAGCACTATGTTATCCATCCTTGCGGAAAGGTTTCCGCCTGCGCCTGAGACCAGCCGCCTCTCATAGATTAGGCGGCACCATCCGCAGAACTCCTTTTTCTTCAAGAGTGTTTGCCTTGCCGATGAGTGTGTGACTGATGCCATGATAAAGCTGATTTCCGTTTGTTTGTTTCAAGGGATCAACATTGACGAAGAGATTCTATCCCCGCCTCGCAATAAGCGCAAGGCCCTTTTAGATGTTGACCGGGAGGATATGGAATATGTTATGGTCTTCCGTGAATGCCAGGGGTAATGGTTAGCTTGTGCGGAAATGTGTAACCGATTATATGGGAATCGCCGAGGGTAATACAATGAACAAATCGGCGCGTGGTCCAGAGGAGGATATTAATTAAATGGGACAATTTGGAGCCGGAGAGCCGGTGGATACCATCGCAACAATCGAAAACAGCAAAAATTCTTCTCAGGTGGTTCATCTCCTTTATCTGAAAAATGAAAACGCTTTTGTCACCTTCGGCATTCAGGAACATTTTGCCGAGATGGAACTGATGATACCTGCCTATCTTTTGGTAAAAGATTTTCAATTGATGGGCAGCATCATCTCTGCCATTCTGGAGAGGATTTCAGATGCAAAGGACAGAAGCAGCATCTTTGAGTATGAACCAAGATTCAAAGTCTTGGAGGCTACCTACTCGCTCTCTCAATACAAGGGTTTTATGCTTCTTGAGCCCCTCGAAGGTGTCATTGATAAGATAATGGGAGAAGATGTGGCCCCGATTATAGGAGGCCGAAATTGAAGATACTTCAATATCGCCTTGAAAAAGGAGTCGCTCTTGCCCTCCTTGAAGCAGATGAAAGAATCGCTCCCATTGAATTTGAGGGAGACATGGTTGATTTTATCCGAGAGCCGCCTGCCAGGATTAGGAAAAAGGACTCCATAGGCCTGGATGAGGTAATCCTTGCGCCACCGGTGATTCATCCCTCCAAGATCATGGCACTCGGCCTGAACTATGCCGACCATATCAGGGAAAGCAGAGGAGTAACGCCAAAATCTCCCCTTGTATTCGCAAAATTCAGCACCTCATTGATAGGTCATCATGACTTCATAGCTTGGGACAGCGCGTTGACTTCCAAGGTGGATTTTGAGGCTGAACTTGCAGTCATTATCGGCAGGCGTGTTTCGCGATGCTCGGAGGCAGATGCGGCTTCAGCGGTCTTTGGCTATGCCTGCGCCAACGACGTCAGCGCAAGGGATCTGCAGTTCGGGGACGGACAGTGGACAAGGGGCAAATCCCTGGATACCTTCTGCCCACTTGGACCCTGGATAGTTACCGCCGATGAGATAGCTGATCCGCACGACCTCTCAATAAGATGCCTGTTAAACGGCAGGGTGATGCAGGATAGTTCCACAGGTGAGATGATCTTTAAGATCTCATATCTTATTTCATTCCTGTCCATGCATTTTACCCTTCTTCCAGGGGATATAATCCTGACGGGCACGCCGAACGGAGTTGGGGCCTTCAGGAACCCGCCCGTTTATATGTCGGACGGCGATGAGATTATTGTTGAAATTGAGAAGGTAGGCTCTCTTGTGAACAAATGCAGAGTCAGGACAAGCCGCTAAAGCCCTGATATAATCTGCCGCGGAATGTCATGAAGGAAAGATCTATATCATTTGACAGCGGAGGTATAAAGGTAGAGGCCCTACTGGCTGAATTTCCCGGCACCAATGGGGCGGTGATATCGCATCCGCATCCCCTCTACGGCGGGGACATGCATAACAGCGTTGTGGAGGCCGCAGTAAAGACCTACACGGAATCTCAGATCAGTATCCTCAGATTTAATTTCCAGGGGGTGGGCCGAAGCGAAGGCTCTTTTGACCAGGGTCTTGGAGAGCAGGAAAACGTGATGGCCGCGGTCAAATATGTATATGATTCCGGCAGGAATAAGATAGATCTGGTTGGGTATTCCTTCGGGGCCTGGATAAACGCAAGGTGCGCTGGACGAAAACCGGAAATTGACCGTCTGATATTTATTTCCCCTCCTCTTGCCGTACTGGAGTTCTCCTTTATGCAGATAACGCCGTCATTAAAGCTCATAGTAACCGGATCACGGGATACCTATGCGCCTCCCTCGTTGATTGAAAAGATGATTCCAAGCTGGAATCCTGCGGTGCAGTTTGAGGTTATTGATGGAGCGGATCATTTCTACCAGGGGTATCTTGAAAGACTTAGACTCATAATCACGGGTTTCTTGGCATAGCATTTTGTTAGGCATAAGATTACTTAAAAACAGCGTCAAAGATTATGCATGGGGCTCCAGTTCATTTATCCATGAGCTTCTGAGCAAAAGAATCTCCTTGAGAGGCCCAGTGGCAGAACTTTGGATCGGAACGCATCCGCAGGGGCCTTCAAGAATCATTGAGGAAGACAATGAAATATCGCTTGAGGAGGTCATTAGAACTAACCCGGTTGAGCTGCTGGGGCAAGATGCCTTCAGGAGATTTCCTTCAGGCCTTCCCTTCCTTTTCAAAGTTCTGGCGGCAGACAGACCTCTCTCAATACAGGTCCATCCGGATAAGGGTAGGGCAAAGAAGGGATTTCTGCGTGAAACCGAATCAGGCATACCCCTAGACTCGCCATTTAGGATTTACAGGGATGAATGTCACAAGCCTGAATTGCTTTGCGCCCTCTCTGAGTTTCATGTTCTCAAGGGATTTCGGCCCTCCTCGGAGGCAGCAGCCCTTCTTCGCAGCCTTGATGTCTTTGTCAAGGGCCGCGAATCGCTTTCTACAGGGGAGTTCTTCAGGCTGTTGCTTGATATGGCTCCTGAATCGGTTGCGGAGCTTCTCTGCCGGGTATCACGGGCAGCTCAAGAAAAAGCAAAGGATGATCCTGCCTTTGAATGGGTCTTTAGTTTGAGCCTTCAATATCCGGATGATCCCGGCTGCCTGGCCCCTATCTTGCTCAATCTTATTACTTTAAGGCCCGGAGAAGCACTCTATATATCTCCCGGGGAGGTTCATGCCTATCTGAAGGGCGCTGCCCTAGAGGTAATGGCAAATTCGGATAATGTCATAAGGGGAGGGCTCACTGCCAAGCACATTGATCGTGCCGGGCTGATGCAGGCGCTTAGCTTTGAGGAAGAAATACCTTCTGTTCTGAAACCAATGACTGCCTGCCCCTGTGAGATGCAATACATGTCTCCGGCAGAGGAGTACAGGCTTTCCTTGATTGAGGTGGACAAGGAAGGATCATATTTAAGTGGGCGTAACAGGAACCTGGAGATACACCTTTGCACCCAGGGCCTCGGCAAGGTCATAGAGGCCGGAAAAGGTGATTCATTAGCCTTTGAGAGGGGTGATTCATTTGTTGTGCCGGCCTGCGTTGACAAATATTCGATAACAGGTTCAGGAAAGATTTTTAAGGTTACAATCCCCTCTAATCAACCCTGAAGATCAGCACCTCTTCTTTCCTTCCCCGCAGGAGCGCTCCGCCGAGAGGCGCTATTTTTGGGGCAACGTCGGGAAGGAGCTTTCTGGTTTCGCCGCTCATGAGGATGTCGGTTCCGTAGTCCTTATTAAGGGTCTGGATACGGGAGGCGGTATTTACAGTATCTCCTACCATGGCGTAGATGAGGCGTTCCTTGCTCCCTACACTTCCTGCAAGTACATCACCAGTGTGTATCCCTATGCCGTGACGTATGGGAGTGGCGCCGAGGGAGACCCTTTTATCGTTCAAACTGCGAAGACGCTCGCGCATCTCCAGCGCTGCCGCCAGCGCCCTGTCGGCATGGTCGGGCAGGTCAAGCGGAGCTCCGAAGACAGCCTCTATCTCGTCTCCTATGTACTGGAGGACTATGCCCTTATTGTTTCTTACGGCTTTCTCCATTTCTGTGAAATATTCATTGAGAAAGGTGACTATTTCTCTGGGGTCTTTCCCCTCCGCAAAGGAGGTGTAGCCTCTCAGATCGCAGAAAAGGATGGTTACTATCCTCCTTTCTCCCTCCCTTGGCAGTTGATCGCTCAGTATCTTTCTGCTTACCTCGGGGTCCATGTATCTATCAAAGGCATAGCGACAGGTATCCCTTTCTCTCAGTCCCTTTATCATCTCATTGGTCTTTGCCGCGATGACCCCGAATTCGTCATTGGTTACAACCGGAACCATTCTATGGTATCGCCCTGCGACAATGTCGTCCATGGCCTCAAGCTGCATGGATAGTATGGTTTTAAGGTTTTTCGAATAATACCCTATAATGACAAGACTCATAGTCAAGAGCACTCCGAAGGCAAAGACAATCTCCTTAAAAACGCTCAGATATATTTCAGGATCGAGCTTATCGGGGTGGTTCATTAGGAAACTGATGTCCATGAAAACCATAAGCAGGATCGCAGCCACCATAAAGATTAGAACAGAGATTACAAAGAAGAGCAGCTTATTGGAAACTGAAAGGAATCGAGATGGACTTATGGATATATGCGGATTGCTTTCCTTTAAGAAGAAAATAATCTTGCGCTCAGTACTGAGGAAGGAAAACATTCCGCCGAAGATCCCGAAGCACGCGCAGCCCAATAATACTTTTACGCCGGTCGCAAGAGGCGCCCCGTAATAAAGCATGTAAAAACCGGAAAGAAAAAAACCCATGGCGCCCCAGGCCGCGATATCATCAGCAAACTCCCTCCATGGGAGAAAGACGATTTTCTCCTGCTCCCTGCGTGCCGGGTTCATGAAAATACCTCTGCGCCGCCAAAAAGAGATTATCCTCACGGGCAGAACCGCCGCAAGAGGCGCCGCAGTAATCAGAGAGGCCTGAATGTACCCGAGGCCTTCCAAAAATGGTCAGACCTGTGCCCCATAGACCACCAGGATCGCGGCAAAGGTAATATATGTAATCGCGACATGCATCATAGTTTCATGATAGCATAGGCCGGCTTCTCATCGCAAGCAGAGGGCAATGCCCTGATTTACGATGGCCTTGTTGTGAGCTTATTAGGGGACGGATTTCTTGACTTGTCTTTTTTAACTGTTATTGGTAACAAGTCTGGTTATAATCACAGCACAGGAAACTAAACCCTATGTGGATGAACCACGAAAATCTTGTCAGAAGAATATTGCAGACAGATTGGGCAAAGGACTTCGTTACTGATGAATCCTTTCTGATCAAGGTCATGGAATGGACCGAACACAATGTGCTCGGAGATTTTCTCGCCCACCTTATAAGGCAGGTTGATGAGCTTATCAACATAGATCCTGAGTTGCCGGAGCCGGATCTCCTGGCCGAGGCCGCAAGACACATGGTTGAGTTTCTCGGCGCGACATCTGCGTCCGTGCGCATCTATGACCCTCATACCGAAAAAATGCTCTCTTATGGCTCATTTCCATCGAAGGAGGCATCGCGCACTACTTTTATCCCTCTGGAAGGAAACATAGCGGGGGAGGTGGTGAGGACATCCAGACCCTATGTGGTTCCCAGCATAATGAAAGAGCCTCTCTATCACGACAAAGATATCGTATCAGGACGCGGTGTCAGGAGCCTCATGGCAATTCCAATTGAGATCCCAAGGTTTTACCCTGATGAGAGAAGCATGGTGGGAGTTGTGCAGATCTACTATCCGGATGATAACAGGGTCTTTGCACCGGTTGAGATACAGATTGCCAACCTCATGGCCAAGAGGCTCAGCTTCGTGGTGGCGCGCAAGAAGATAATCCTGATGAGGAGGACAAAAGAGAAGAGGGACGCCATTGTGGAGCATGTCTTTCGTGCCCTTGGAACCAGGGGTGGCGTGAAAATGAAGGAGATATTCAACAAGGTTATTCCGGTGATAGCCGACATTATCAATGTCCAGGCCTGTACGCTTTTCTCAGTAACCAGCGACCTCAAGACAGTTGTGCTAGAGGCCGGATATCCTGGGGTGGACGGCTATCACAGCATAGGAAAGTCCTTCGCCGCTAACAGTGAACCGGTCTTTGAAGTGGTACTCAACATAATGGAATACAAGGGGAACTCAGTTTACGAGGTAGTTACGCCTTCCTATGTTCTTGTGGTGGACCCGCAGCAAAGCGAGTTAATCTCAAAAAACTTAAAAAAGTTTGCCCTTCACCACAGCATCAATTCGATACTCTATATACCCCTCGGAGTTGAAGGAGATGTAACCCACTTTATGGCCTTTGATGCCCTGGATTACAGGGTAAGATATACCGAAGATGAGATAGACACCTTGCTTTTCATGGCCAAGGAACTTATGAATGCTCAAAAGATGGAGCGGCTTGGCGACACCCTCCATGACTTTAAGAACCCTGCCATAGCTTCGGCAGGATTCGCAAGGAGACTTAAAAGACTGGTTGACGGTGATATCGAAAACTCAAGGGAACAGATCAAGAAGTATGCGGACATATTGTTTGAAGAGACGACAAGACTTCAGGAGCTTGCCTTGGGAATCTACCAGGTTGGCAAGGAACAGCTTGTGAACTTTACCGAGGTGCTTGAAAAAAGATTTGAGATAAACCAGGAGGCCATAAGAGAGCAGTTCAAACAGAATATAGGTCTCAAGGTCGGCGTGATGGACCCCTCATTGGTTGTGAGTTGTTTCTCTATAAATCTGGAAAGAGTCTTTGACAATCTTCTTAATAATGCCACTAAGGCCATTCCTCTGCAGGGAGGGATCCTGGAAATCAGCACCTGCGCCGAGGATGATTGGGCCTGTGCTTCGATTACCAACACCGGCGCGATAAGTGAAAAAGAAAAGACAAGATTGGAGGAGGACGAAGGGGAGGGCAGGGGGCTCTACATAACCCACCGGATAATGAAGCTTCTCAAAGGGGACCTGGAGATAAGGAGCGGTCGCGACACGACAACTTTCATTGTCCGCATGCCTCGCTATTAAGGAATAGTGACTGAGGTATGCCGCTCTGAGACAGCCGAAGCGACCTATCTGTTGATTTTTTCGGCCAGGGTGGCTCTAATCGTGTCAAGTTCCTGGGAGATCTGGTCGTATCGTATGTCCATCTCGTCCAGGAATATCCAGTTTGCAAGGGATTCATATTCCCAGTGCATTGAAAGGCGGACGTTCTTCCCGAGTATCACAATCGCAAGGTCGGCATCAGGACATATCTCCTTGACGACCTCCCCAGCATTGCCCGGATGAATCGCAAGGGGTCTTTCATCTTCCAGATAGAAAGATATTTCCGTGGACTGTGTGTCTGCCCATTTGCCGGCAGCCTTCTGTGCTTTCCCGGATATGTCTGAGCTGATACTTCTATTTATGCTTGATGCGAGCTTATGAGATATCTCATACAGTTCTTCGGTTGCCTTAAATCCGCTTGGTGAAAGCATTGAACCTTGATCAAAGCGGAAGTGCCTCGTGAAGGATGGGAGAAATACGACCTTGACGGGGGCGGAAGAAGCGCCTGAGATAAGGCTTAAATTCAATGGCCTGTAAAAGGCTTCCCCTGCCTTTTTACTGGTAAAGGCGTCCTTTTTTAAGACCCCGGCCTCAAGAAGAGATCTGACCATGAATGGGCATCGGATATAGTCATAGATCCTGGGCTGAGAGGCTATAACGGCCCTTAAGAACGTCAACTCCTCCATGCTCTGGCCTGTCGAGATGATCTCTTCCGGAGTCGGAGAATAGCCTGAGTCTATAATAACCCTTGGATTTTCAAAGAGGATAGAGATCGCTATGGGATCCGAGCGATAAAGACGTTTTAAGAGAAAGAGGCGCAGGGCTATGAATTCGGGGGCAGGATAAGGGCTTAACGAGCTGAAGGCGCCTTTATAGAGGTTCATCTCAGGATCATAATGGTAAAGTACCTTCAAGAGCTCAAAAATGTTATAGTCCAGTATCATATAGGCTAGTTCGTTTCTTTCTCCGCCTTTCATCGCGTCGGATATGGCCTCAAGGTCAAGTGGTTCATTTATGCCCCTGCTTTTCCACTCTCCCCTTACGGCCGGGTCCCCGTCCAGCCCAAGGACGACTCGTATCAGATATGCCTGGATCTCGCAGGAATGGGTTTGAGCCGGGGTAAGGGGCGTTTGAGAGCTTTGTGCCCATGCTTGATTGGTGAGGATGAATAAAGAAAGAAGCGCGACTCTGAGAATCATTTCCAGGATAAAGCCTTTCTCTTGATGTCTCCGGTAACTTTGTGTAAGCTAGCATTCAAAGGCATAGTGACGCGGGACAATTAAATGAAAGTCGGTTCGCCATCCCAGCTTTTCTCGGCTCAAGGGATGCAAGAGTAGTTAAATGGACTGTTTTTGTCAATCTCTGGACTGCCCCTGACTACCGAAGCAAATTGGAGTCGAGGTCGTAATCGGGGTCGAAGTTAGTAAGATTGGCTTTGGGCATGAGAAACTCGTCGTCTGCCGCTCTGCGCCTCCCAGGCCATCCCGCTGAATGCGCCGAAGGTAACGGCAAGGTGATGCAGGCGCTATTTCGAGATCCCACGGGGTTCGTCTTTTGAGTGCGGTGCAGGATGTTCTGCAAGTGTGCCGTGCTGTGCTCGCCGAGGAAAACGCAAAGGCGAAAGGGTTGATTGATCGTATAGGATACCCTAATATTTCTCCATGAGGGAGATGTGAACAGAACTTTTTAGCCAGGAGGTTTATGCCATGCCTACATACGAATTTCAATGTGAGAAATGTAATAAGCCTTTCACTCTGATGCTTTCTCTGACTGAGTATGAAAAGAAGGGCTTCAGGTGCCCTTCCTGCAAGAGCACCAAGGTAAAACAGCAGATCACCCCATTTCAGACAAAGACGTCAAGAAAGAGTTGATCTTGTCTATGGCTGGGGGGTTCTTCGCGGATCAGAAAATGTGTGGCTCTAAGAGAGGTAAAAGATGAAATGTCCTTATTGTGAAAAAGAGCTTCAAGGTGCCACGTGCCGGGAATGCGGAATGGTTTCTCCCGATGGGGCCAATTTCTGCATGGAGTGCGGCGCAAGGATCTCCGTACCAGGTGTTGAGGCAGTGACTGATACGCAAGATTTCGATCTTGAAGAGCGGGTGCTCTGTCCTGACGGCAACTGCACCGGCATAATTATTGACGGCAAATGCACCGAGTGCGGCAAGGCGCCGCAGGATACTTGACCTTAAGGGTTAAGGACATAGAGGAAGATTTAATTAATGTATGAACTTAAGATAGTGTCGCAATTCGCGGCCGCCCATCAACTCCGTGAACACAAAGGCGGATGCGAGAAACTCCATGGACATAACTGGAAGGTCGAGGTCGTTGTTGGAGGAAGCGAACTTTCCAACGGCCTCCTTATTGATTTTAAGGATATTAAGGAGGCGACCAGAAAGGTCATCGGGGGACTTGATCATAAGTTTTTAAATGAGCTGGATGCTTTCAAAGTCAGCAATACCTCCTCCGAGCTTATTGCTCGCCACATATTCGAGCGTCTAAGCGAGGAGATAAACAGCGAGCAGGTAAGGGTCTCAAGGGTTACCGCGTGGGAGTCGGATACGGCCTGCGCCAGCTACTATCTATCATGATGACTACGCAAAGGTGCCTATGAAGACAGTAGCCTTTATACCTTCACGCTTCGGTTCAAGCCGCTTTCCAGGGAAGCCCCTCGCGGACATTTCCGGAAAACCCATGATCCGGCATGTTTACGAAAGAGCTAAGAGCTGCGGAGACATTTCAGATGTCTTCGTTGCTACTGACGACGAGAGAATCTTCCACTGCGTAGAGGATTTCGGGGGAAAGACTATTATGACAGTGGGTCTGCACCCTTCCGGTAGCGACAGGGTGCGGGAGGCAGCCTCTGCTATCGGCTTGGATGAAAATGATCTCGTGGTGAATATCCAGGGGGATCAGCCGGCCTTTAATCCCGGATCTATAAGCCTCCTTATCGAACCGTTGCTCAATGATCCAAAGCTGGGTATGAGCACCCTGATGTTCCCCATGAAGAACTCATCGCGCGCGCTTGACCCCAACGACGTGAAAGTAGTGGTGGATCATGATGGGTTTGCTCTTTATTTCAGCCGTTCCCCTGTCCCATTTTACAGGGATTGCGATACCGAAAGGTTATATTACAAGCACCTCGGTTTCTACGCATTCCGTATGCGATTTTTGGGGATTTTCAGTTCTCTGCCGCAAGGCAGCCTTGAACAGGCTGAAAAACTGGAACAACTCAGAGCCATTGAGCACGGATATAAAATAAGGGTGGTGGAATCCCATTGGGACTCTCCCGAGGTGGATACGCCCTCCGACATTGCAGAGATAGAAAAGGCGTTAATGCAGGGCGCAAGGGAAGCATTGATTTGAATGGGGCTATCTGGGTTCTCAGGAGCGCGTTACAGGGCGCTGAAATCGTTTCCGCGGACCAGGCAATCAGCCCTCTTCTTGATCGCCTTCTTGCCAATAGAGGATTAGTCGAACCAACCGCAAGAAGGGAGTTCCTACGTCCAACACTTTCATCACTTGCCGACCCCATGGACATCCCGGATATGGATCGGGCTGTCAATGCCGTCATTAGATCCCTGGATGAGAAGAAGAGAATAGTTATTTATGGAGATTATGACGCAGACGGTGTGACCGCCACCGCCCTTCTCTTGAGGTTCTTCAGAAATCTGGGGATGAAAGCATCTTATTACATTCCTCACAGAATAAGCGAAGGGTATGGGCTTAACAAAACCGCCGTTGAAAAAATTGCAAAATCCGGCGCCGAGCTCCTTATAACGGTTGATTGCGGGAGCTCTAACGCCGATGAGATCCTCTATGCACGCCGTCTGGGTCTTGAGGTCGTCGTAACGGATCACCACAAGCTGAGATCTGAGGGTTTTCCTGAGTGTCCTGTTGTTAACCCGAATGCATCAGACGTATCCAAGAGACACAGGAATCTTGCAGGGGTCGGGGTGGCCTTTTTCCTGGCCGTGGCGGTGCGGGGAGCCCTCAGAAAAAGAGGTTGGTTCAAAGGCGGTCATTATCCTGATCTCAAGGAATACCTCGACCTTGTGATGCTCGGCACCATTGCGGACAGGGCGTCGGTTCTTGGCCAGAACCGTATCCTTATAAAGAGCGGACTCGGGGTGATGCAGGAATCAAGTTGGTCCGGGCTGGAAGCGCTTAAAGCCGTTTCTCTGCAGAGTGCGGGAGTGGTTACAGACATTGATGTCGCATTCAGGCTGGCTCCTCGCATCAACGCCGCCGGAAGGATGGGGGATGCCGAAGTGGGGCTTAGTCTTCTGATGGAGGATGAACCGGAAAGGGCCAGGCAGATCGCACTGATGCTGGATTCTGCTAACGGTAAACGTCAGAGCCTTGAGCGTCAGACTATTAAAGAGGCAGAAGATCTTCTCACATCTTCATGTGACCTGGGCGCGAAGCGAGTCCTTGTCGCCGCCTCCAAAGGCTGGCACAGGGGCGTGCTTGGTCTTGTGGCCTCCCGACTTGCCGAAAGGTACAGATGTCCCTCACTGATATTTGCGCTTGAGAAAGGTCTTGCGGTTGGATCTGCGAGGAGCGTTGACGGCTTTAACCTTTTCGGCGCCCTGGAAAAGCTCGGCTACCTTATGGAGAGATTCGGCGGCCATGAGCAGGCGGCAGGTATCACCTTGAGAAGCGAGAATCTTACGAGATTCAAAGAAGGAATCGAAGCCCTGGTAGAGGCGGCGGTAAGCGACGAGATGATTATGCCAAGGTTATTGATTGATGCTCAGTTGAGGTTTGATCAGATAGTGCCACGGCTCATGGACGACATCAATATCCTGCGTCCTTTTGGCGAGGGGAATCCTGAGCCGCTTTTTATTTCGCGTTGCGTGGAGATGCTGCGCTGCAAGGTTATAAACGGAAAGCATCTCAAGGTGGTCCTCAGACAGGGGAGCAGGATAATAGATGGTATCGGCTTCGGGCTGTGCGACTATCTTCCCATGGAAGGAAAGATGGCAGATATAGCATATATTCCGGAAGTCCACCGCTGGCAGGGAAGTAATGAGATCCGCCTCAAGCTGGCCGATATAAGGGATGCTAAGGAGCAGGCCTAGTCTTTGAATATCCTTGTTGCCAGCTCAATGTTTTCAGGGCAGAAAACAAACAGGGATTTCTTGCCTCTTGGCAGGGCCGAGCCGTAAACATAGTTTATGTTAAGCCCCTCCTCCCCGAATTTTCCTGTAATCTCGGCAAGTGTCCCAGGCTTATTTTCAATCTCAAGGGCTATCACCGGCATAATGTCAAAGAGATAACCTTCCTTTGAAAGGAGATCAATGGCTTTGTCCGTCCTTTCCACCAGGAGGCGGATAAGAGCGAAATCGGCCGAATCCTTCTGCATCGAGCCATAGCTGGCGGCAGGCGCAATCCTCTTTAGGGATTTTCCTCTGGCCTTGAAGAGCTCCTGAACATAGTCTGAGGCGTCCTGTATGGTCAATGCGTCAATGTTTATGCCTTCTTGTCCCAGCAGGCCTGCAAGCTTTCCAAGTTCCCCCGGAACATTTCGCAGGAAAAGCGATATTTCAGTCCTTACCATTTCTCCAAGCCCCCTATTTCTGCTTGTTGTATCCGCTGTAACCGTAATCCTTAAGATATTGTAGAAATTCAGAATCGGTAGAAAGTATCAGACTGGTGTTTTTGTCCATGGTTTCTTTGTATATTTCAAGGGTCTTAACGAATGAATAAAATTGCGGATCTCTCCCCAGGGCCTCCGCATAAATAGCTGCTGCTTCAGCGTCGGCCTTTCCTTTTATTTCCTGACTTACCTTGTAGGCCTCCGATGTTATCCTCTTAAGTTCCTTCTCGCGGTTTCCGGCAATCTTGCTGGCCTCGCCCTTTCCTTCGGATCGGAATTTCTCTGCAATCTGCTTCCTCTCAGCAATCATGCGCGAATAGACCGACTGCTGGACTTCTTCGACATAATTGAGTCTTTTTATCTTTACGTCAACGAGCTGTATGCCGAATTCGGCAAGTTTAGGACTTGCCTGCTCCTGCACCTGCTTAATTATCTGCTTCCTGCCTGTGCTGATGTTGCGCGTAATCCTCTCTTCCTGGTTGTCCCCTATCCCCACTTCAAATGTGTCTAGCTTTCTATTTGTCACACGCACAGTTTCCAATAGAGGATATGACGTTATATAGTTTCGAACCGCAGCGTCCAGGATGTCATCCAGCCTGGCAAGGGCGCTTGTTACATTATTTACGGTCTGGAAGAACTTCAGAGGATCAACGATCTTCCACCTTGCGAATGTATCCACCCAGATGTAGGTCTTATCCAGAGTGGGGATCTGCCCCGGATCTCCGTCCCATTCAAGCAAGTTCTTGGGGAAATAGTTCGCCTGCTGAATGAGAGGCACTTTAAAATACAGACCGGGTGATGTCTTAGCCTCGCCCACGGCCCTCCCGAACTGGGTAATTATAGCCTGTTCCGTTTCGTCCACGACATAGGCCCCTGAAAAGAAACCTATGATTATGATTACCAGAAAGCCTGCCAGGATCTTCGACTTCATTGCTTGGCTCCTTCGCTTTTCCCAAGGTTCAAAAGAGGCAAAAGGCTTTTCATGTCAGCGTCAAGGAGATACTTTGTTCCGATCTTGGGATAAACCTCCTGTATGGCTTCCAGATAGAGCCTTCTCTTTGTAATATCCTTGGCCTTGGCATATTCCTGGTAGAGAGCCACGAATCTGGAGGCATCGCCTTTGCCTCTGTTGACCAGTGAAAGGGCATATCCCTCTGCTCCCCTTATGGTCTTTTCCGCTTCGCCCATGGCAGCAGGGATGACCTTATTATACTCTTCCCTGGCCTGGTATATGAGCTTTTCCTTTTCCTGGCCGGCCTGATTTACCTCATTGAATGACGGCTGCACAGGGTCCGGCACATTTGTTCTCTTCATTTCAATTGTCACCACATGTATCCCTGTTTCAGCTTCATCCAGTTCTTTTTGAAGAATGCTTGCGGCCTCGCCTGCTATCTCTTCCCTCTTGCTTATTACCTCGTTTATGCTTCTGTCTCCCACGACAATCCGCATGGCTGCTTCGGATAGATCTCTCAGAGTGGTTCTTACGTTCTTGACCCTGAAAAGATATTTGAATGGGTCTTTTATCCGATATTGAACGATCCATGGCACCACTGCTACATTGAGGTCTCCTGTCAGCATGAGGGATTCACTTTCGTAGGTCGGGCCTGAAGCGTAACGCGTCTTAATGCCAGGATCAACAGTGCGGAAGCCGAATTCCTCCTTAAAGACATACCTGACCTTAACCTTACTCACTTCTTCAATAAAGCTGGGGAGCTTGAAACTGAGACCGGGCTGGGTGATTCTCACAAACCTGCCGAATCTCTGCACTACACCCACCTCGTCAACATCTACTGTGTAAAAACTGCTCGAAACAAGTAGGATGATTACCGCGGCAAGGATGATCAATTTGAATCCTCCCGGGAATTTTCCCCTCGCTCCTCTAATCTTGTTTAAAACATCATCCATCTTCGGTGGAGTTGAAAATCCCCCTCCGGAGGATGATTTCTTCTGTTCCATGAGCTTGTCCCAGTCCCAAGACATAATATTTGCTCCAAAGTTTATAGTTCCGCTCCGTGATGAACATCGTTCATCATTCAAGTTCTAAATATATAGATCGTCCTCTTGCCAGTCAAGTAATATCGGCCTTCCCATTTCCTTATGACGCAATGAACTGATCTTTCCGATCATGGAGGTAGAAAACAATCACAGGAGGCATTCCCCATGATCGGATACAAATTGACTATCCGGTCTCTCTAAGGTATCTTGGATAGCCATGAAGCCTGATTCCCCGCAACGAATTGTATATTTTGAAGGAGACGTCAATGGAGGAGAAAAAAGTTAAAGACATGATGATTCCGGATAAGGAATTCCCCGCAATTTCAGCAGACGCAACTCTTACTGAGGCTTTGATAGCGCTTGAGCAGGCCCAGGCCGCGTTTGCCTCCGGAGCGGCTAAACAGAGAATTCTCCTGGTAAAGGATGAAAAAGGGGTTGTTATAGGAAAGCTTTCCCCCATTGATCTTTCCAGAGGACTCGAACCGGGATACAAGGATCTGGATGAAAGACTTAAGAGTTTCACCAGATTCGGGGTTGGTTATTTGATCAAACCCCTAAAAGAGCAGTACTGGTTATGGTCAAAGCCATTCTCGGAACTATGCAAGAAGGCGCTGAATGTCAAGGTAAAGGATTTTATGAAGCAGCCGGATGAAAACCGTAACATAGCGCCTGGCGATACCCTGAACGAGGCACTCCACCTCTTTGTTACAGGAAGCCACGATTCCCTTTTCGTTGTTGAAAATGGGGCTGTTATAGGCCTGCTGAGGTTTTCTGACATCTACCGCATGATTTCAAATTCAGTCAAGAGCTGTTCGAAAAGCTAAAAGGAAACCTAATGCCTGGCGTTGGCTGTGCTTGAAGGGCTGGGCAGGGGAAAAGAGGCATTTCTTGGGATATTTTCTTGGGTTTTCCGGATATGGAGCCGCCGAGCAAGGCCTTTTGCCATGAGTGCCAGGGAAACAGTATCAAGCCTTAAGGACGTATTGGACGGTATTTTCAACGACGGTACGCTTCCATTCACGAGAGATGACCTGAGGATATGGGATATCTGGGCGGAGGTGGTGGGACCTGCAGTGGCTGCGAATGCCAGACCAGCCCGGATAAAAAACGGAGTATTGAGGATCACGGTTTCCGATTCTATATGGCTGCAGGAACTCAAGTATCTCGAAGAGACCATTCGAGAGGGTCTAAACAATATCATTGGCAGACCGGCTGTTTCAAAGGTGGAGTTCAAGCTCAAGCTTCGATAGCGAATCTGCCCTGCCCGATGATAGGGGCCAGGACAGTCAGAGAGGGTCTTCCCCAGGATACAGCCTCCACCATGGAGAGCTTTGCCGGAGAGGAGACTGAAGGATGAATCATCTGGAGTCTTTTGGGTTCAAGATGGTGACGTCTAAATCCGCTTATCAGCTCAGCCAATCGGACGGAAGGGTATATTATAATAGCCCTGCCGCCTTTCCTCAGGAGATAGGCTGAAGCCTCTAAGATGTCTTCCAGGGAAACAAGCGTCTCGTGGCGTGCAACTGCCCTCACGGGGTCGGGGTTGATGCGGCCGCTCGACTTTGATCTGTAAGGAGGATTGCACACTACCACATCTGCGGCTCCTTGTTTCATCGGGGTATGTTTTAGATCTCCAAGGACTATCTGCATCTTCTCCGATAGTCCATTTAAGACTGCGTTCCTGATTGCCTGGGAGGCAAGCTCCCGCTGAATCTCTATGCCGTAGGCATGCCCGATCTCTCTTTTTCTAAGAAGCAAAAGAAGTATGATCCCGCAACCTGTGCCCAGGTCAACTACCACGTCTCCGGGTCTTGTCAGTGCAAAATCTGAAAGCAGAAGAGCGTCAATAGAAAACCTGTAACCCCTTCTGGACTGGATGACCATCAGGCTGCCATCCAGCATGGGGTCTATACGTTCCGATTCAAGGGGTGTAATTTCACGGCACATCAATAATTTCATGAGGGTCTATCTTGTTGAATACAAGACCCGTTAGAACTTTCGGATAGAAATATGTTGATTTCCTGGGCATGACGAGACGGTTGTCGGCCACGTCTTTTACCTGTTCTATCCTGGTCGGATTGAGCATGAATCCAATCTGATATTCTCCTCTATAGACGGCGGACATGGCCTTGGACAGGTCGCTTTCGTATCGGATCAGCTTGTCGTCGTCGAGGTCCTCCTTGCTGAACCCAAGTCCCTTTTGGAGGATAAGTCTTGAGAGTAATAAGACATCCAATCGTTTAAGGGCAGGGTGAATATCTTCTCCCATAAGCGCTTCCATTCCGGGCTTGAGCTTAAGTAGATGAACCTGAAAGGAGCCCGAATTACAAAGACAAATAGTCGGACATCCTTTGCCGGTCTCAAGGAGCGTCATTTGGAGGTTATGAGCATTTTCATCCCAATCATTGCCTTTAAAGCTAAGTGTTTGAACATCGAAGGCAGACTTTACGTCCTGCATAAATCGCGAAAGCTCAAAAGAGCTATTCATCCGCAGGAGGCGGTGTGAGGACATGACCTTAAGCCCGGGATCTTGCATTGCGCAGAGGTACATCGCAGTAAATTCGTAGCTCTTGTTGGGCGGCCGCCTGCCGTATCTTGCCCTCATAATATTCCTGTAATTTCTAGAGGTTTCGTAACGATGATGGCCGTCTGCTATGTAAAGCGCCCTGGACGAAATGAAATGGGCAACTTCTGCGTGGAAATTGGTCTGTGAGATCACCCACATTCGGTGAAAGCTGCCATCCTCAAATTCAAATTCCAGCTTTGGCGACTTTTCAGCATAGGGTTTGCATATTGAAATAATAGCCTGTAAAGGGTCATCATAAAGTGCAAATACTTGGCTGAAATGGGCGTTACAGGCGCGCATGAGTCTGAGGCGATCGTCTTTATGGGCGGAGAAGGTTCTCTCATGCGGCAGTATAACGCGCGAGCCTTCGTCCTCTATGCGAACCAGGGCTATTATACCCCATCGGGTCAAAGATGGTTCTTTGGCAGAGTCCGGGAAGGAATGGGACGTAAGATAGATGCAAGGTCTTTCGCTTCTGATCAAATTGCCCTGCGCTTCCCAGCGTCTGAAATATTCGGCGGCCCTGGTGTAACGGTTGTCCCAGTCTGAATCTCCCGTCTTCTTTTCGCCGAGGATCAGTCTCACGACGTTGTTGGGGTGATTGCCATAATACCGCTTGCAACCCTCCTCAGATATTATGTCATAAGGAGGTGCCATGAGTTTCGGCAGCTCACCAGCCGATGAGAAATTGTAAGTAATGCCCCTGAAAGGGGCGATTACTGCCATGGTTTAAATGGCCTCCTTCAAGAAAATCAAGGGAATAATATCTATGTGCATGGGGTTTATAAGTCAAGCAAATATCTGCTCTTTAAAACAACTACTGCGATATCTTTGAATAAAATTTCTTGCTTGTTTGGCTTGCAGTAATTGGAGGGAGGTGCTATAGATTTTCTAAATCCCAGGCAATGAAGATTGTTGATCTTTTATAAATATGATCATCCTATTCGGTAATATGTTTCTTTAAAATTGCTGTAAGTGTGTTTTCTTAGTAATTTTATAAAGGTAAATTTCAGGCATTATCCTTAGGGGAAATACATGATTATTGAGGGATTAAAGCTAACGATTTTGGGGATGGGTGTAGTATTTGCCTTTTTGGTACTTCTATATGTTGTGATTGAATTAACCCATTTAATACTCAAGAATGCGACAAGTAACGAAGAAAAATTTATTTCAAGTAGAAATGTTCCGGCAAAGAGATTTATACCAGCGAGACCCGATGTTGGTCGGGCAAAGAACGAGGGTGAAATTCTGGCTGTGATAGCTGCAGCCGTAAAAGCCCATAGAGAGAAAAGCAGGGCGCTGCACTGATAAAAGCAGAAGTGCCTGCCCTACATTCTAAACAATAATTTACCGTGAAAATACACTCAGTAACCTAGGGGGCAGGGATCAGGGGGCAGGGGTCAGTAAAAGAGGGCTGCTGTCTCATCTTTGGGAAAGGGAATTTTCATGCTCGGGGGTAACGGAATATTGCTGTCATGAACGTTTGGGAAATATAATCCAATCTAAGGAGTTGGACTAATGAAAAAGATAAGATTTATGGATACGACTTTCAGGGACGGCTTCCAGTCTGTATTCGGAGCAAGGGTATTGACGGACGATTTTATCCCGGCAGTTGAGGCGGCTGTCAATGCCGGCATTGATTATATGGAGGCCGGAGGCGGCGCCAGGTTTCAGAGTCTCTTTATGTATTGCGGAGAGTCGGCTTTTGACATGATGGACCGATTCAGAATTGCCGCGGGCCCTTCGGCTCATCTTCAAACTCTTGCAAGGGGAATAAACGTGGTGGCTCTTTCGGCACAACCCAGAGACATGATAGACCTCCATGCAAAGATGTTTCAAAAACACGGCATAACCCACATAAGGAATTTTGACGCCCTTAATGACGTTAGAAATCTGGTTTACTCCGGCAACTGCATCAAGAATGCCGGCCTGCACCATCAGATCTGCATCACTATGATGGAACTGCCTCCAGGGTGCAGCGGCGCTCATGATCCTGAATTTTATCTTAGGACCTTAAAGGAGATCCTTGATTCGGGTGTGCCTTTTGACTCGCTCTGTTTTAAGGATGCCTCAGGCACCTCAAATCCCACCAAGGTTTATGAAACCATCAAGGCAGCCCGCAAACTTATCGGTAACGAGACTACCATCTGGATGCACTCACACGAAACGGCAGGAGTGGGAGTTACGCAATACAAGGCGGCCGTAGAGGCCGGCTGTGACGGCGTATGCCTTGCCCGGTCACCTCTTTCGGGGGGCACCTGCCAGCCCGACCTCATTTCCATGTGGCATGCACTTAAGGGGACGCCTTATACCATAGACATAGACATCAAGAAGATACTTGAGGCAAATCGCGTACAGGAAGAATGCTTTAAGGAATATTTTTTTCCGCCGGAGGCGCAAAAGGTATCCTCCGAGGTTATCCTTTCTCCTATGCCAGGGGGGGCCTTGACCGCAAACACGATGATGATGCGTGATACAGGAACACTTCATCTGTATCCCAAAGTCATTGAGGCCATGTCCGAATGCATCGCGCGCGGAGGGTTTGGGACTTCGGTCACGCCGGTATCCCAGTTCTATTTCCAGCAGGCCTACGCAAACGTCACGCAGGGTCCCTGGAAAAAGATGACAGACGGCTATGGAAAGATGGTTCTTGGATATTTTGGAAAGACGCCTGTCAAACCCGATCCGGAGATCGTCAAGATCGCTGAAAAACAGCTCGGTATGCCATTCTTCGAAGGAGATCCTCTCGATGTACTCGAGCCGGGAGTACCAAAGGCCATAGAAATCCTGAAAAAGGAGGGACTGCCTGTAACCGATGAGAACATTTTTACCATCGGCGCACTGGCTACCGCGGGAGGCAATAAAGGTCTTGATTTCCTTAAGGGCAATAAGCCGATCAATGTGAGAAAGATAAAGAAAGAGGCCGATGAAAAGAAGGTTGCTGTCTTAAAACCCGCGCCCGCAGCCCCGGCCATGCCTGCCGGGCCTTCGCAATTCAGTGTGACTGTTGACGGTGTAAGCTACCAGGTAGTAGTTGAAGAGGATACCGGAGAAATCGCGAGGGTGACCGAAGCGCCAAGGGCTGCAGCGTCTGTGCCTCCAAGGGAGCAACCGAGGGCTTCGGCCCAGGCTCCCGCCAAGTCTGTGGTCGAGGTCAAGGCGAGCATCCCGGGCAATATATATGAGATTTACTGCTCAGTTGGAAAAAAAGTTGAGCAGGGGGATACCCTCGTCATCCTTGAGGCGATGAAAATGGAGACCCCTGTTGTGGCTACGGTTGACGGAACTGTTGAGGCCATTCTTGTGCAAAAGGGTCAGACAGTACAGACAGGCCAGGTGATCTTAACTATTGCTTAGAATTTTCCTTAAAGAAGGAATCCTGCTATGAAAAAGATAGTTTTGCTTTGCTGCCTTATTACGGCTGTCGCCTGCTATCTAATGCTAAGTCCAGACGGATGGGGAGCCGATAAGACAGGGCAGGCAGCCGTTGAGATCCCCTCAATGGGCCAGATGGTCAAGGACTTTTCCCTTTCCACCGGGATAATGAATCTGCTCTTTCCTGCGGGGGGGCTATGGACTGACGGCATAGGGCGGCTTCTGATGACAGGCATAGGAATTCTCCTTCTTTATCTTGCCATATCCAAGCAATTTGAACCTCTATTGCTTCTGCCAATAGGCTTCGGTGCAATCCTTACGAATATACCGATTGCCGGCATGAACGATCCTGGAGGGATCCTTTACTTCATCTATGTGATTGGAATTAAATCAGGTGTATTCCCTCTTTTGATTTTCATGGGCATTGGGGCATTGACCGATTTTGGACCTATGCTGGCCAACCCAAAGACGGCGTTTCTTGGGGGCGCGGCCCAATTTGGAATCTTTACCACTCTGGTGGGCGCGCTGGCCCTATCAAAATTCGTCCCGGGCATAAACTTCGATATCTACGATGCGGCCTCTATAGGAATAATCGGAGGGGCGGATGGTCCCACTGCAATTTTTCTTTCCAGCAGGCTGTCCCCCCACCTCCTTGGCGCGATAGCCGTTGCTGCCTATTCTTACATGGCGCTTGTTCCTATCATTCAGCCCCCTATTATGCGGGCGCTTACTACCAAGGAAGAGCGCAGGATCCGAATGAAACAGATGAGATATGTCGGTAAGA
Organism: Desulfatiglandaceae bacterium; assembly: GCA_041753575.1. GTDB lineage: Bacteria > Desulfobacterota > DSM-4660 > Desulfatiglandales > Desulfatiglandaceae > CG2-30-51-40. Next base: position 28,296 of record JBGSUA010000168.1, on the reverse strand, counting down.
TCGAGAAGATCGTGTTTCCTGTAGTTGTCTTAGGGCTTTGTATGCTTCTTCTTCCATCGGCTGCTCCGCTCATAGGTTTTTTTATGTTCGGAAACCTTATGAGGGAGTGCGGTGTCGTAGAAAGGCTTTCCAAGACGGCGGAGGGTGCGATGCTTAATATCGTTACCATAATGCTGGGACTGGGGGTGGGGGCCCAGCTTTCTGCTGATAAATTCCTTAAACTTGAGACCATCGGCATAATGGTACTTGGAGTCATCGCCTTCTCCATAGGAACAGCCTCAGGAGTTTTGATGGCGAAAATAATGAACCTGTTTTCAACGTCAAAGATCAATCCTCTGATTGGATCTGCCGGCGTTTCTGCTGTTCCTATGGCAGCCAGAGTCAGCCAGAAGCTGGGAACTGAGGCCGACCCTGAGAATGTGCTCCTTATGCACGCGATGGGGCCTAATGTGGCCGGAGTTATAGGCTCTGCATTGGCTGCAGGAGTATTGCTGACACTGAAGCATGCGGTGAGTTAAGCGACGTTCCGATCGCGGTCTTGCTGGGTTAAGTTTATAATTTCTGGGGGGAAAGACAAATGATTGTTCGAGTACTTATGCTAAGAAAGATATCTCCTCAAGTGAAAGGCCTTGATGCCAATATCTTGCCGAGATTAAGCGAGTTACTGTTTGAACTTAGAACCATGGCAAGCCGCCAGCCCGGCTATATCTCAGGGGAGACCCTGAGAAATATCAAAGACCCGGATGAATATCTCGTAATAAGCACCTGGAAGTCACTGGAGGCCTGGCAGGTCTGGTTTGCGGATAAGAAGAGGGCTGAATTAGAGGGGATGGTTGACACTCTGCTCGGCTCCTCGACTATCTATAAGGTGTTTAGCTACGAGCTGTAAGTGGCTGTCCTGTCTTATCCCTGAACGTGCTTACTCTTTTTTTCCTGGCGCATTCCCGCCTCTACGAGTGGCGGCAATGCGCCAGGAGGTTTAATAAGGTTTCATCAGGCCCCTGGGCTTTGAAACCGGGCAGATTTTTTTGGAGCTTGACATGATAGAAGTGAAGGAACTCACTAAGCGCTTTGGTCAGAAGTTGGCGGTTGACGGCATATCATTTAGGGTTGGAAAGGGAGAGGTGCTGGGATTTCTGGGGCCCAACGCCGCGGGAAAATCCACCACCATGAGGATGATAACAGGTTTTCTCCCTCCAAGTTCGGGCACGGCATCGGTAGGGGGCTTCGACATAATTGAGGAATCGCTGGAAGCGAGGCGCCGAATAGGCTACTTGCCGGAAAATGCCCCTGCGTATCCTGACATGACCGTCACCGCCTTTTTGGATTTTATTGCGGAGATAAGAGGTTTCGCAGGTAAGATAAAACGTGCCAGGGTGGGTGAAACACTTGATAAGTGCTTCCTCACGGACGTTCGCTATCAGCCTGTGTCCACACTGTCTAAGGGTTACAACCAGAGGGTCTGTTTTGCCCAGGCGATAATCCATGATCCGGAGTATCTGATTATGGATGAACCCACCGATGGGCTTGACCCCAACCAAAAACATGAAGTTCGTTCAATGATCAGGGACATGGCCAGGGATAAGACTATCATTCTTTCCACGCATAACCTTGAGGAAGTTGATGTGGTTTGCACGCGCGTAATCATCATAGCCTCGGGAAAAATTGTAGCGGACAAGACCCCGCTTGAACTTAAGACCTTATCGGACTTTCATGGGGCGGCATGCTTTACCGTGTGTGCTCCTGAGCCGGGAGGCATCCTCTCGGAGATGGCCGGCCTCCATGGTGTAAAAGATGTGATAAAGGTTCGAGAGGATTCGGGGCGCATTACACTGCGCGCAATTCCGTCCGATCCATCAGTCCCTGTTGCCGAAATGATAATGCGTTTCTGTCTGGACAGGGGATTTACCTTAGAGAATATGAAGATAGAGGAAGGCCGCCTGGATGATGTTTTCAGGCAAATTACCAGATCAGATATACCGGCTGTTCAAAACTGAGAGGTGATATGAAAAGGATGTGGGCTGTCATGAAAAGAGAGCTGGCCGGCTATTTCACATCGCCGGTCGCCTACGTGTTTATAGTAATATTTCTTCTTCTCTGCGGTTTTTTTACCTTTTCGATAGGGCGCTTTTACGAGATAGGTCAGGCTGACCTCCGGGCCTTCTTTGAGTGGCATCCCTGGATTTTCCTCTTTCTTGTTCCCTCTGTAGGAATGAGGCTTTGGGCCGATGAGCGCAGGGATGGCACCATCGAACTTATATTGACGCTGCCTGTCTCTCTCAGTGAACTCATTGTCGGCAAGTTCCTGGCCGCATGGATTTTCCTTGGTTCAGCCTTGGCCCTAACCTTCCCCATCATAATAACGGTTGGGTATCTGGGTGAACCTGATTTTGGGGCGATCCTGACAGGTTATATAGGGAGCCTCCTGCTGGCCGGCTCGTACCTGAGCGTTGGATGCATGACCTCTTCGCTTACCAGAAGCCAGGTAATAAGTTTTGTCCTCACGGTTGTGATATGCCTTTTCCTTCTCCTGGCAGGATGGCCGCCTGTGACGGATTTTCTTTCCGGCTGGGCTCCCGCATGGCTGATAAGCGTTGTAGAAGGGTTTAGTTTCATGCATCACTTCGCGGATATGGAAAGGGGAGTCCTTGATATTAGGGATCTGATCTATTACCTCTCGGTCATGGGTTTCATGCTCCTGGCAAATGGCGTGATTCTCCAGAGCCGACGTTCTTCATAGAGGAGATATGATTTATGATGAAGAAAGGAAGCGAAACCAACAAAAGATTCATCTCAGGGGCAGGACTGGCAGTCTCCCTTGTGATTCTGGTTCTCATAAATGTCATGGTCTCCTATGCCAACCTGAGATGGGATGCTACGCAGGAGAAGATATACTCACTATCTGACGGAACGAAAAAGATTCTTTCATCAATGGCAGAACCTGTGACGGTAATGTTTTTCTTCACTCAGTCCGGGCCTGATATCCCTGCTCAGCTAAAGATATACGGTAAAAGGGTTGGTGAGTTTCTCGGAGAATATGTGAGGTTCAGCAAGGGAAAGATTAAGCTTGAGATGCGAGATCCAAGGCCTGATTCAGACGAAGAGGAGTGGGCGCAGAAATTCGGACTGCGTGCTATTCCGGCACCTTCCGGAGACAAGATATATTTCGGGATTGTCTTTACGGCTGCTGATCGAGAAGAAAGGATCGAGTTTCTTGACGCCTCCCGCGAGGAACTGCTGGAATATGATGTGACAAGGATCATCTATAATCTCCAGAGGAATTCCAAAAAGAAGTTAGGCGTCATAACAGGCCTGCCATTATTTGGCGATCCCTCGCAGGCAGCGATGGGCAGAAACGTGGGGCAGCAGTGGCTGGTAGTGACAGAGCTTGGCAAAAGCTATGAAATGAGCCAGATTCCTTCAGATGCAAGTACAATAGAAAAAGGATACGATCTCCTGGTGGTTGTTAATCCCAAAGATCTGACGCCGGCCATTGAATATGCAATAGACCAGTTCGTTTTGTCCGGGGGAAACCTTTTGCTTTTCCTCGATCCATTGTGTGTCTCGGACCCGAATTCGCAACAGAGATCCCAAGCTCCTTCAAGTACGGCTCTGACGAGGCTTCTTGGTGCCTGGGGTATTGAGATGGATCAGGGAAAGGTTGTCGCGGATCTTGAAAATCCGACACGGGTGCGCCTGAGCAACAACGCGGTTGAAGCAAGCCCGGTATGGCTTTCCCTGAAAGGGGGTTTTTTCAATCGGCAGGAGGTTGTGACTGCAAGACTTGAGAGCATGCTTTTCCCTGTGCCTGGCGCCATCAAAAAGAAGGAGGGAGCGCAGATTGAATTTGAATCCCTTGTCCTTTCCGGCTCAAGCGCTTCTCTCATCGAAGCCTTTAAGGCATCAATGGGCTCCGCGGCCATAAGGAGGGATTTTGAATCGGCTGGAAAACCCTTCACCATAGTGGCTCGCATTACCGGTACATTCGAAACAGCCTTTCCCGAAGGACCTCCTGAGGCCAAAGAGGGGGATAAATCCGTCCAAAAATCAAACGTTTCCGGTCATCTTCTTAAAGGAAAGAAGAAATCCACCATCATTGTGTCTGCGGATGCGGATATGCTGGCAGATGACTTCTACGTTCAAAAAAGCCGGGTCCTTGGATTTACCATGTCCAATGTGTTTAACGACAATCTCAATTTCATAGCCAATGCGGTTGAATATCTTACAGGCAGTGATGACCTCATAAGCCTGAGGTCCAGGGGTACCTTTGAGCGACCCTTCACAACCGTTCTCGAGCTTGAGAGGAAGGCTCAGGAGAAGTGGCTTTCAAAGGAAAAGGAACTTACCGCCAAGGCAGAAAGCGCGAATCGAAGGCTTCGCGAGCTGGAACAGCAAAAAGACTCCTCCCAGCGTATGATCTTGAGCCCTGAGCAGGAGGACGAGATTGCCAGATTCAGGGAAGAAAGAGCAAGGATAAACCGTGAACTCAAAGAGGTAAGAAAAAATCTGAGGGCGGATATTGACGCTCTGGGAGCAAGGCTTAAGGCCATCAACATATTCCTTATGCCGGTGCTTGTCTCCCTTGGCGGTGTTGCTTTTGGAGTATTCAGACAGAGGAAGATGAGAAGAAAATGAGGCCGCGTACATTTTTTATACTGCTTGGGGTTCTGTGTTTGCTGGCGGTAGCCGGTTGGGCTGTTTTGATCAAAGGCGAAAAGGGAAGGCCGCCAACAGAGATGGGTGAATACCTGATGAAGGGTCTTCAGGTTAATGAAATTTCATCCATAAAAATATCAGGGCCAAAAGGCATGTTAACGCTGATGAGGAGTGAGGATGCCTGGGTAGTGAATGAACGATGGGGCTATTCAGCCGATTTCTCAAAAATAGCGGACCTGCTAAGAAAACTCAAGGAGGTGAAGGTTGGAAGGAAGTTCCAGGCGTCAGACGATGCCTCAGCCCGGCTTTCTCTCAGAGATCCACAGGACAAAAAAGCATCCGAAAAGGAGAAGGGCATTCGGCTGGAACTGACCTATTCCAAGGGAGAAAAGGGCGCTGATCTCCTTTTGGGAAAGGTAAGAGAGGCTGAACCTTCCACGGGACAGGCAGGAGGCCGATACATCCTCAGGGACTCCGATGTCTATCTCGTTGACTGGCGCATATCAGGGCCTTCTGAAGAAGCATCCTCATGGCTCAATAGAGAACTTCTATCAGTGAAGGGTAACGATGTAGAATCCCTGGTGTGTCTTGGTGCCGAGGGAAAAGAGGTGCGCTATGCCTTTGCAAGGCCGGAGAAGGGGAAGCCCTTTGAGCTCAAAAGCCCCAAGAGATCTGAAAAGATCAATAAATCGGAACTGGATCGCCTCTCTGAAACCCTCTCTAACTTCAGGCTTTCCGATGTGGCTGCAAAATATGAGGCAGGTAAGGCTATCGAGGGCTTTGACGAATCAGTGAGGATCGAATACCATCTGTATGATGGCCATGTATATCGAATATATCCCGGAGGAGCATGCTCCGGTGAGTTGTGCAGGGTGAGGGTCGAGGTGGAATTTCGTGGCGGGGATGTTGTTTCAGGTAAAGAGCAGGAAGACGGGAAGAGCGCAGAGGAGAGATCAGGAGAAGCGCAAAAGCTTAATGAGCGACTGGGCGGCTGGGTGTATCTTGTCCCAGGCTGGCAGCACGCGGCTTTTCCAACAGAACTTTCTGCTTTCCTGGAGAAGGAAGAAAAGGGGACCCCTGACAAGCCCTTAAAAACGCTCTAGAAGCGCTTTAGTTCAAAGAGCTTCTTATCTTGTGTGGCTATTATGTGGTAAAACTTATCCTGTGGTATATAGGTATAGGGGACGTCTTCGGTTCTCCGGAAAAGAAAATGGGCTAGAATCATCCTGTTTACAGCCCTGTGGCCTATGATCATGATATTCTGTGACACTCCGCTGAGATAAAGGGCCTTCTTTATTCCCTTGTCTATTCTCTGCTTCATTGTCGCATAGCCCTCTCCCCCCTGATAAACATAGTGAAATTTATCCTTCTGGCGTTCCTCATGAACATGGGGCATGGAGAGGCGGATCTCTTCATAGCTCATGCATTCGCAGATTCCGCTGTATATTTCGTCAAATTCCTCAAGCGATATAACGAAGCAGTTTTCTTGCAGTTCCTTTATGGGTTTTGCTGTTTGAATGGTTCTGAGTTTCTTGCTTGTAAAGATTACAGGAATGGTTCTTCTTGCAAAATATCGGGCAAGGGAATTAGCCTGCTCCAAACCTTTCGGGGTAAGGGGAGAATCCCCTCCTATTCTGTTTTCCAGGTTGAAGTAAGTTTCTCCATGCCTCACAAGGAATAGATTTTTCACTACATCGGTAACTAGGAAATCCCGCAGGCGGTCATAGAACGGGATGTCCTCATCTATATGCTCCCCGATTATCCTCCTGTTAAGGGAATCCAGCTTTATGAAGTTTTTTTCGGTTTCAAGGGGGCGATATATGGCCTTATAGAAGTCTATCCTCTTGTTGAAACTTCTTATAGCTTCGCCCTTTTCGAGATGGCCGAATTCCGGCATACAGATCTTCCGTGCTATGTTGGCCTCCAGGATCTCGTAGTCTTCATTTATGCATTCCAGAAACATAAGGGGATGATCCGAGAGATAGGCGCTTATCTTCTCCCTTCTCTTTGGAGTCACGTTTGTGGCGTCTAATATCGCTACCTGCCCATTGCCCTTAAGGAATTCCCTTGCCCGTTCCATGTTTATGATGGCAATCTTTTCCCTTATGGCAACACCCTCTTGGTTTTCAGGGGCGTAAAAGGACGCCTCAGAGGTCTCTATGCCGGTTAGTTTTCTCCTGAGTTTACCATTGTTGAAGACCCTGGCGGATATAAAATCACGCGTCAGATTGTCTCTCAGGCGGCTGGCGATAGTTGATTTTCCCCTTGCCGGGAGTCCGACCATCACTATATAAAGTTTTTTCGGTTGCATTGCGGGATAATACATAGTTGAGTGAAAAGCGCAAGACAAATGACCTGGAGGTTTACCGTGAAAACACACTCGCCAACCCAGGGATCAGGGGTCAGGGGTCAGAGATCAGGGGTCAGGGATTAGTAAAAGAGGTCTGCTCTCTCATCTGTGGGAAAGGGGATTTTCATGCTCGGGGGTGACAAAATATTGCTGTCATGAATGTTTGACCGGATTGTCTTGAAATTGCCGCAGAATGGTTTATAGTTTCTCCGATGAAGTAATGAAATCGCAAAAAGTCGGAATTGGGACGGCAAGTGAAAAACCTTTAGATACAACGCGCGCACAAACGGGTACCCGCCCGAAGGGTGAGGCGTCCAGGCGCAGCGCGGACTATCCCGAGGGGCGAGGGAGTAGTTAAACCTCCGATGCTACAATCAGGGATGCAGCGCAACGCAGCAGATGGATTTTTTACAAAGCCGCCAATAATTTAACAGAGACATCAACCGTTTTTTTAGGGAGGTAGATATCATGGCATCTCAGACATTAACTCGACCAAGATCAGAGGTGTTGGTCAATGATTTTATTAGAAGTGTCTATAACTGGATGGCAATTGGGCTTGCCCTTACGGGATTTATAGCTTTCTATATCTCCCAGAGCGAGGCTGCTATTCGAATTGTATTCGGCAATCCCATACTTTTCTTCGTACTCATTCTTGCGGAGCTGGGACTTGTTTTTGCGATCAGCAGCAGGGTTAACCGTATGAGTTCCGGTGTCGCGACAGCCCTTTTTGTGATCTACGCCGGACTTAACGGAGTAACGCTCTCTTTCATATTCCTTGCCTACACAAGTACATCTATTGCCAGCACATTCTTTATCAGCGCGGGGACTTTTGTTGCGTGCAGCATCTATGGCTGGACCACTAAGAGGGATCTTACCTCCTTCGGCGGCTTCCTTACCATGGGGCTCATAGGTATCATTATTGCCTCTGTAGTAAATATCTTTATTCAAAGCAGCGCCATGGGCGTCATAATCAGCTATATAGGGGTCTTAGTGTTCGTGGGCCTTACCGCCTTCGATACCCAGAAGCTGAAGAATATGGCCCTTACGCAGCCTGCAGGGCTCGAGGCGGCGGTTGTAAGAAAGGGAGCAATCCTTGGCGCCCTTTCCCTTTATCTTGATTTCATCAATCTCTTTCTGATGCTCCTGAGGATCTTCGGACAGAGCAGAGAATGATCCGGAGAAGGGCCGGACATCCAGCCGTCCCCTGACAGGTTGTTGCCGCCTGACAGGGGAATTTTTTTGTAGGAGCATTCCATCTTGGGTCTGCCTTCATATCTAACCCTCCGTATCGAGGGAATCTTAAGGCAAAAGTTGGATAAGGCCCTTGCTCTCAGGGAGTTTTGCCGGCTGTGTCCCCGCGCCTGCGAGGTCGAGAGGCTTGATGATGAAAAGGGCTTTTGCCAAGCCGGAAGAAAGGCAAGGATCGCGAGCTACAACGCCCACTTCGGGGAGGAGGCGCCTATAATGAACCAGTATCGCCCTTGCTGCGCCGCCCAGGGAGATGAGATAATATGGCGAAGGCTAAATACTGTTGGATACAGGAAGACACTGGAGGGAGCCGAAGAGGACGGGCCAATGAGATTGGGTAACCGGGACAGACCAAGGATCATCTTCAGATTCTGAACATGGCTGAAAGGATATTCATAGTAGGTGATGTGCATGGGTGCCTTGATATGCTCAAGAGGCTCATGGACAAAATCGGCTGGGATCCTTCATCAGACAGGCTTATCTATGTCGGCGACTACGTTGACCGGGGAGAGGATCCCTTCGGTGTGGTTGAGTTTGTAGTCGGTCAGACCCGTATTTCCCCACTTGTTGAATGTCTGATTGGAAATCACGAGGCGATGCTCCTTGATTACCTCAGCGGGAAAGATGAAGGCCCTTTTTTTTATAACGGCGGTGGAAGCACGGTGAGAAGTTACCGCCTGAACAGAATAAATAAGGATGATCCTCTTTTTCCTCCTGCGCACATTTCCTTCTTCGATTCCCTTAGACCCTTTGCGGACATAGGAACCCATATCGTAGTCCACGCGGGACTAAGACCGTCCGTAGCTCTTGAGAACCAGAGCCTTGAGGATATGATATGGATTAGAGAGGATTTCATTTACAGTGACTTTGATTTCGGAAAGACGGTTGTCTTCGGCCATACCACGTTCAGAAAGCCGCTTGTTACCGCGAACAAGGTGGGTATTGATACGGGAGCTGTTTACGGAAACAGACTCACCTGCCTTGAGCTTCCAGCAGAGATATTCCACTCCGTGAGTGCAAGGCGATGAGTATAGGCATTACGGCGACAGTGCCGGTTGAAATAATTCTTGCCGCGGGGTTAGAGCCCCTTGATCTGAACAACCTCTTCATCACATCCAGCAATCCGTCAGGGTTGGTTGAACTGGCGGAAGAACACGGGTTCTCTCACGGTGTCTGCTCTTGGATCAAGGGTATTTATGGGTCGGTTCTTGAGTTCGGAATAAAGAATGTCCTTGCAGTGACAGGAGGCGATTGCAGTAACACCATAGCATTGGCGGAGGTCCTTTCATCCAGGGGGGTGGAAGTGTGCCATTTTGCTTACCCTTTAAGCAGGAAAAGAGTGGATCTTGATCTTGAGATGGACAGGCTTGAGAAAAGGCTTTCCGTTACGCGGGAGGATGCGGAAAAGGCGAGAGAGGCATTGAGGTCTGTCAGAAAGAAGCTCTCCATTGTTGATGAACTTACCTACAGGGAGAACCTTGTCACAGGATTGGAGAATCATCTCCATCTTGTGAGAAGTTCGGATTTTGGAGGAAACCCTGATTTATTTGAAAGGGAGCTGGATGTCTTTATCACTAACGCCCGAACCAGGACTCCGGGAAAAGACACGATTCGTCTGGGTTATCTGGGGGTGCCTCCTATCTTTTCGGGCTTTTATGAACACATAGAATCGCTCGGCGCAAGGGTTGTCTATAACGAGATACAGAGACAGTTCAGCATGCCCTTTGCCGCCGGCGATATCGTTGACCAGTACCTTTCCTACACCTATCCCTATTCGGCTGAAGGAAGGATTGCGGATATCCTCCAGGCCATAGAAGCAAGATTCCTAGACGGGTTGATTCATTATACTCAGACCTTCTGTTATCGTCAGATCTACGATATCATCCTGCGGGGGAGGCTCTCTGTTCCGGTCCTCACACTGGAAGGGGAAAAACCCGGTCCGATTGACGGGCGGACCGCGCTTCGGATAGAGACGTTTATCGAGATGCTCCGCGCTAGAAAGTTGGAGAGTCTTTAGCATTGCTTAACGTTATAAATACGATAGTGCCTATATTCGCTATAATTGTCCTCGGGATATTCCTGAAGAAAAAACAGTTTCTTCCAGCCCAGATCCTTGGACCCCTGAACCGCCTTGTTTACTATCTTGCTATTCCTGCAATGATCTTCAGGGAGATTGCCGCTTCCTCATTTTTGACACACTTCAGTCCCGTGCTGGTAGCAGGCACCCTTCTTCCCCTTTTGGCAGTTATGGGTCTTGGAATAGGGCTTGTCTTCGCACTCAGGATGCGGCAAGAACTAAGAGGGACATTTCTCCAGAGTTCTTTTCACGGAAACCTCGGCTATATAGGCTTTGCGGTTTGTTATTATTTTCTCGGCAAGGATGGGCTTGCGAGGGCGAGCATCCTTGGTGGATTTCTTATGCTCCTGCAAAACATCTTAGCCGTGGCAAGCCTTCAGGGATTTTCACCTTCCTCAAGAAAAGATGCAGGTTTTTTTTTCTTCGCCGCCAAGGTTGTGGCTAATCCGGTGATCGTTGCCGTCCTGGCCGGAATAATCTTTTCCCTTTCAGGCCTGACAATGCCGAGCGCGTTTGAAAGAAGCCTTGCCATAATTAGCGGGATGGCCCTGCCCCTTGCGCTTCTCGTGATAGGGGCATCCCTCACCTTTGATCTCATAAGGAAGTATCTTTCCCTCTCGCTTCTTTCAGGCTTGATGAAGCTTATCATCTGCCCTGCCCTGGGTCTGATCCTGTACCGCGTAATGGATTTATCTACTTTCCAATTCCTTCCGGGCCTGATACTCCTTGCTTCCCCAACCGCCACCGTAACCTATGTGATGGGTAGCGAGATGCATGGCTCTACCGACCTAGCCTCAGCAGCCATCTCGGTCAACACACTCCTTTCCTGTGTCACCTTCATAATGTGGCTTACGCTCTTCAGTTGAGAACATCTTTTATTGATATATGTGAAAGGCGGGTCATCCTACATTTTTTAGCATAAGCTAAACTGTGCCGGTTCCGCCGCATTAACAGCGTCAAAATATCAGACAATAGCTCACCATACTGCGACCGTCTGTTCCAAGTCTAAAGTCTGATTTCTCTTTCGGGCGACTCAAACTCAATGCCCAAGGGACCGGTTATTCTGTTCGTCAGGTTTGCCAGGGCAATGGTAACGGTTATCTCCACTATTTCTCCATCCGAAAAAAAGCTCCTGAGTGTCTCTATGTCCGACTCCCTTACTGATGAGGGCGAAAGCGTGATTTTGTCCGCAAGAGCGAGGGCTGCCTTTTCCTTATCAGTGAACCTTCCCCACCGCGCCGGGTCCTTTAGAGCCATCCAATCGTCCTTGTTGAGCCCTGCGGCCACTGAATTGGCCAGATGGTGCTGCATACAGTAGTTGCATCCGTTAAGGATGGATACCCGGATGTAGGCAAGTTCGTAAAGCCTTCGCTCCATTCCCTGACCCACAGAGGCGAAAAAATTGATGAAGCTTTTCAGTATCCTTGGCCTGTGGGCAAGTACCTTCTGTGAGTTTCGTGGAGATCCATTCAAGATCTTTTCATAAATTTCCAATACTTCGGCATCTGCATTTTTCTTTTCAACATAATTTACCCTTGCCATAACTCCTCCTTTGCTGCTTGTCGCTGATTTGCTTTACATGCAAAAGGATTACCCGGAAAACCATGCCAAGGCAATAGAAGACTACATTTTTTAACGTCATCAATTTTATTCCGTCAGCCCGCCATGATTGAGGTATCACACAAAAGAAACGCCCCCGCTTTACTTAGAGCCGAGACCGAGCTCAGAAACTGGTCCAGGTTGTAAAACAGGTCTTGTCCGCCGGGCTCCTTTTATGGGGACGTGAAAACCCTGTGGGCATGTCTTTTTTCATCTAATTTCGAATCTAATACATTATAGGAAGCATTGCCCAAGAAAAAATAGTGAACCGGCTATTCATTATATTGGGGTTATCTTTGACGAGCAGGGCAAAGTCACGTATAGTGCGAGACTGAAAAAAGGCGCTTTTATAAAAGTTTGTCAGGAATACGAAGCACGATGGCATCTACTTTACTTAATTCAAGCAGGTGTTGGGCAGCTGGGCATTTTCACAGTTCTGGAAATATACCATCAAGAAAAGGAGGATAGACTATGTTAAAAGAATTTAGAGAGTTCGCCATGCGGGGAAACGTGGTGGACATGGCCGTAGGTATCATTATTGGCGCTGCTTTCGGAACGATCGTCAAATCCCTGGTAGATGATGTGATCATGCCGCCCATAGGCCTTCTCCTGGGAAATGTTGATTTTTCAAACCTTTTTATTACCCTAAAAGAAGGGGCAATGGCAGGTCCTTATGCCACGCTCGAATTGGCCAAGAAGGCAGGCGCGGTAACGCTAAGCTACGGTGCGTTTTTCAATACTATTGTGAGCTTTGCTATTGTGGCCTTCTCAGTTTTTCTATTGATCAAGGGAATGAACAGCCTGAAGAGACAAAAGGAGGCTCCCGCGGCAGCGCCGAGCACAAAAGAGTGTCCTCACTGCCTGTCCACGATCCCCATTAAGGCGACCAAGTGTGCTCATTGCACGTCTCAATTGTGAGCAGAGCGGCAAAGTCTGATCTAAAAATTATGGGCGCTCCGTGTTCGGGGGATCGCCCTGTTTGATCCGGCTTCATGCCCACGAGCATCTCATCAAGGCATTGGCCCGCGAATAATTGGAGAGACCCTTGCGTGTCACTGAAGATCGCGAGTGGTGTTTTTTTGCGGTCAAAAGTCACCATCTGTTTTCTCCGATGAACTTTCATAGCTGGGGGGCTTTGCTCTATCGACCGTAGGTGTTTAGGCTGGCATCGTGAGAGCCCGAAGTTCTATGGTCGGACTTAAGACTGGATTGCAAACTTATGCTTAATAGTTATCTGGAAATAGGGCTGATCCTGGAATTAGAGATTGCATCTCATCAGAAAGGTATAAGGGAGATGAGAAGTCATTGGAACACCGTCTATGCTTCTAAAGAGGGGGAAGTCAAAATGAAAAAGGTGGCACTTGTTCTGACATTGATCTTATCTGCGGTTATGGCACTGAGCGGCTGCGGTTACAATACCATGCAGCAGCAGGAAGAAAAGGTCTTCAAGGCATGGGGGGACGTAGAGGCGACCCTGCAGAGGCGCGCTGATCTGATCCCCAACGTGGTGGAAACCGTCAAGGGTTATGCCTCCCATGAGCGCGAAACCCTCGAAGCGGTGATAAACGCCCGATCCAAAGCTGCTTCGGTCAAGCTGTCCGCCGACGATCTAAGCGATCCGGCCGCACTGCAGCGACTCCAGCAGTCCCAGGGAGATCTCTCCTCGGCGCTTTCTCGGCTGCTTGTGGTGGTTGAGCAATATCCAGATCTTAAGGCAAATGAGAACTTCAAAGACTTGCAGAATCAACTTGAAGGAACGGAAAACCGGATCAATGTGGCCCGCCAGAGATACAACGAGGCAGCCCAGGAGTTCAACAGTTCGATCCGCATTTTCCCTAACAGTCTTACCAACAGCTTGCTTCTGCACCTGAAGCACAAGGAATACATCAAAGCCGACGAAGGCGCCAAGACTGCGCCCAAGGTTAAGTTCTAGGACCTTGCCGGCTATGACACGGATACCGGCCATGCTTGGATCAATACGCGTCGCAGCCCTAACGGCGCTGACTCTGGCCTTGGTTATCCAAACCGCCCTTGCCCTTAATGTGCCGCCCCTCCAAGGGCGTGTTAACGACCATGCCGGGATCCTTTCACAGGGGGTTGCGCGCCAACTGGATCTTCTCCTGAAGGATTTCGAACAGAAGGACTCCACCCAGATAGTAGTGCTGACCGTCCCGTCCCTCGAAGGGGAAGTGCTGGAGGATTTTTCCATGCGTGTGGCCGAGCAGTGGAAGGTTGGACAGAAGGGCCTCGACAACGGGGCCATCCTGCTCATCTCCAGGGCGGATCGAAAGGTCCGGATTGAGGTGGGATATGGATTAGAGGGACGCCTTACCGATCTTCAGGCCGGCCGCATAATCCGCGGAATCATTGTTCCGGAATTCAAAGCGGGCCGTTTCGATCAGGGGGTGGTAAACGGTGTGCAGGCCATGATTGATGTCGTTAGAGGTGAGTTTAAGGCAGAGGATAAGAAGGACACTGGCGGGGTTGGATCAAAGGATTTGGCCGATGCCATCCCGCTCCTGTTACTGTTCGTTTTTATCGTGTTTTCTTTTGGGCGAGTGAGTCGGACCCTGGGGACCGCAGCCGGGGGATTTTTCATGCCGTTCTTAGGCCATATGGCATTTTCATCCGGTCTGGGGCTCCTGGCTGCCCTGGCGGGTATCGGTCTGGTTGCCGGGTTCATCCTTTCTGTATTTGCCGGCATTGTCCCAAGAGGTGGACCTCTGAATCACCGCCGGGGGTCCGGGGGAGGCTCTGGTGGGTTTTCCGGGGGGTTCTCCTCTGGAGGCGGATTCTCTGGAGGGGGAGGTTTTTCCGGAGGTGGCGGAGGGTTTGGTGGCGGAGGGTCTTCGGGCAGTTGGTAGATTGGAGGAAGATGAGTAATCCATGAAAGACCTGATGGAACGGTTCATTTCCAAAGCGGATCGAGACAAGATTGAAACCTGTGTCCGGGAGGCGGAGAGCCGCACACGAGGTGAAATAGTCGTGATGGTTGTCCCCGCGAGCTATCAATATCCAGTGGCCAGCCTGCTTGGCGCGAGCGCCTTTTCATTCCCTCTTGCGCTTGCTCTCACCCCGACAATGGGGGGGTTATTCTGGACGGGCCCTTCAAATCTGTGGATGTTCCTGGCGTTACTGGTTCCCCTCTTTCTGGTTTTTCATCAAGCCGTCAAACGCTTAGATTCCCTGAAACGGTGGTTTATTGGCGCAAAAGAGATGGAGGGAGAGGTCAGTGAGGCGGCTCAAGTCCAGTTTTTCCGCAAGGGCCTGTACCGGACGCGTGAGGAGACCGGCATTCTCATCTATATCTCTGTCTTCGAAAGAAGAGTCTGGGTCCTCGGCGACCGGGGCATCAATGCCGTGATTCCTGAGGGGAACTGGGACGGCATTGTCGCCACTATCGTCCGGGCCATTAAGGACGGGCATCCGGCCGAGGGTATCTGCCAGGCAGTCAACGAGGTGGGCAGGATTCTTAAGGAGAAATTTCCAGTTGGCTCCGGAGACCAGAACGAACTTGGCAACTTGATAGTAGAAGGCGGATCGCAATGATATTCCTCGACCTGGCAATCATTCGGTGCCGCTATTTGCGATGCAAAGCCTCAGAGACGCGCCTGATAACTTCTTGGTAGAGTTGCGAGCCCCGGTATTTTCAGAAGTCCTGCAGTTGCTCTAACCTTAAAGTATCCTTGATTTAAGGGCACTGCCGGGCTGATGGCGGGGTGTCGGATTTCGATCCTCCCGACTATTCCATCCGTAGATCTACATACGTGACTCGGGAAAGATCAGACCATATCCGTTTTCGCCGTGCAGGGATCTATCCAGACCCTGCAATTCCCCCTCGGCGTCAATACGAAAACCGACAATTTTGTCAACCAGGATACAGATAATCAAGGTGCCGGCGGCAGCGAGCCCAATGGTTGCACCCATGCCTTTAAGCTGAACCAGCAGTTGTTGCCATACGTTCCAGCCGGCCACTTTTGCGCTGGCGGCTTGCATCCAGCTATCCCGTATAAAAAAACTGAGCAGCAAGACCCCCACGCTGCTGCCCACCCCATGAATGCCGAAGCAGTCCAGGCTGTCATCATAGCCCAGCTTGATTTTGACCTGAAGAGCATGGTAGCACGCAAGAGAAGATAAGGCCCCTAGCACCAAAGCGCCGGTGGGTTGCACCACGCCGGCGGCGGGGGTGATGGCTACCAGACCCGCCAAAATACCCGAAACAAAGCCCAGAGAGGTTGCTTTGCGAAAGGACAGGGATTCAATGATCATCCAAGTTAAGGCTCCACTCGCTGCCGAAATCTGGGTCATGGTAAGCGCACGGGCGGTATCAAGGCCGCTCTGCACGGTTGACCCGGCATTGAAGCCGAACCAGCCGACCCACAAGATGCCGGCGCCGGTCATTGTCATGACCAGGTTATTGGGATTCATTGTGTGTTTGGGATACCCTCTGCGCGGTTTCAAATAGAGTGCCACCACGAGGGCGCTGACGCCTGCCGAGATGTGAATGACCAGCCCGCCGGCCAGATCTATGACGCCGGCTGCTCCGCTGTTGAATAACCATCCGTCCGAAGCCCACACCCAGTGGCAAAGCGGGCAATAAATCAGCAGAAACCACAGGACAATAAAGAGGGTATATCCCTTGAAGTAAACTCTCTCAGCCAGGGCGCCGCTGATCAGGGCCGGGGTGATGATGGCGAACTTGCCCTGAAACATGGCCAGCACATATTCGGGCACACCGTTGACAATAGTATCATCTATTCCACTCAGCAGGAAGTAGTCGTTATTCCATCCTACAAATCCGCCCAGAACACTCTTACCGAACGCCAGTGAATAGCCGCAGACAGCCCACAATACGCCGATTATGGAGATGGCCACAAAACTATGCATCATGGTGCCCAGGACATTCTTGGTGCGGACCAGTCCGCCGTAGAACATAGCGAGCCCAGGCACCATAAGGAGTACCAGGGCCGTGGAAGTCAGCATCCAGGCCGTGGTGCCGCTGTCCACCTGGCCGTGGTCTGCGGCCAACGCGGTACCGGCGGTTGCTCCCACGACCGATAGCGTTGAAAGAATTATCCTCAAGGACTGTCTCTTCCTCATCCCTTATCGCCTCCTTCATTCCAGGGAAGTCAGCCAAAAACTGTCGATGTATTTGCATTGGATGTGCCGACAGTACAAATGGACATAATTATTTAAAATATATGGAAAATAAGAAAGGGCTGAAATGGGACATCCCGCAGGAATGCAATAATTTTGTAGATTATCTGTGTGCTTCAAAACAAATTTGTAGGATCGTGAAAAAATTTATTATTCAGAAGAGATTGGCAAGCCAATCCAATGTGGCTCCTGGAAGGGAATGCCGGAAAAAGCGGTCCGTATTGATCGAGATGATCCGTAGAATATTCTTCGCCCTTGACGAAATGGATATGCTGCACGCATACTTTCAATTTTTGGCGTGAAAATTCACCATCTGTTTTCTCCGATGAATTTTCATGACCGGGAGAGGAGGGTGAAAGAGGTGAGTAATATGTCTGAAGTTCCAATACTTGAGATATTCTCCGACTATGTCTGACCCTGGTGCTACTTCATTACCGGGTGTATTGGACGGATCAAAGGAGAGTTTAGTATAGGGATTAGGTGGCGGGCCTTCCCCCTGCATCCCGATACGCCGGAAGAGGGGCTTAGCCTTCAGGAGCTTTTTGCCGAATATCCCGTGGATGCGGAGAAGATGATGGTCCGTTTAAGGGAGAAAGCGACTGAGCTGGGGCTGCCTTTCGGTGAAAGGAAGAAGACCTACAACTCCCGGCTGGCCCAGGAACTAAGTTTTTGGGCCGAGGGTAAGGGAAAGGGCGAGCTCTTTCACAAGGCGGCCTTCCACGCCTATTTTGCCGAGGGAAAAAACATCGCAAAGATCCCCGTGCTTGTGGAGCTGGCCGCCTCTGTGGGGCTTCCCGCAGAAGAGGCTGCGAAGGTGCTTTCGAAAAGGTTGTTGAAACAGGCAGTGGACGAAGACTGGAACCTCGCGCGGGTGATGGGGATTTTGGCCGTTCCCACCTTTGTCATAGACAGTGATAGACTCGTAGGCGCCCAGCCCTATAATGTGCTGGCACGTTTTGTCGAGGCCCACGGAGGAAGGCGCACCGTATAGGGGTTTCCATCTTTCTGATCTTTCAGACGACCTCCGTGCTCCTGTCACTCCTTGAAAGGGTTAACAGGTTCCTGGTTCAACGTTCAAAACTGGGGACAAGGGCAGATAATCTCTGAACCCGTGAATGTTTACAAATCCTTTTGGGCACGGAAGTCGCCTCAGCTCACACCTTCGTACTATGCTTCAATCTTAGTTCCCAGCACCTTCAGAAACTTGGCGAGCCAATCCGGATGAGCCGGCCAGGCCGGGGCGCTTACCAATTTGCCATCCACGTGGGCCTTGTCCACTGGGATATTCTCATACCTGCCTCCTGCGCATGTTACATCCGGACCCACCGCCGGATAAGCCGTGCAGCTTTTGCCCTTGAGGACGCCTGCGGCGACCAGCACCTGTGCGCCGTGGCAGATGGCTGCAATGGGCTTGTTGGCTTGCGAAAAGTGCCGCACTATTTCCAGCACCGCCTTGTTAAGACGAATGTATTCCGGCGCGCGTCCGCCGGGGACGACCAGCGCGTCATAATCTTCGGCCCTGACCTCCGCGAAAGTAGCGTTCAGCGCAAAATTATGGCCGGGCTTTTCGCTGTAGGTCTGGTCTCCCTCGAAATCATGCACCGCGGTGCGTACCTTATCGCCTGCCTTCTTGTCGGGACAAACCGCGTGGACTGTATGCCCCACCATCAAGAGGGCCTGGAACGGCACCATGACCTCGTAGTCTTCCACATAGTCGCCAACCAGCATCAGGATTTTCTTTGCACTCATAGTGAACTCCTTTCTGTTGTCATGCGTTTTGGGAACTCCCCGCCTTGTTTATGGTAATTCCCCATGATAAAGTTAATTTATAAATGACTAAGAGCTTTTCACCTCCTCTCTTGCTGTTCCCGGCGTTTCGTCTCTGACTCGTCAGACTCAAAAGTTTCAGATAGTTCAGGGTCAGTTCGGATTAGATCTTGCCGCAGTTGTCAACGGCCTATCCTCCAGTGACGTGACCGGCGCATAGGCCATGTCAATAAGGTTGAAATACGAAATTTTCCTTATGCCCAGATTCATAGCTCTTGCCGCATTTTCTACGATAGTTTCTGCCAGCGTTAAGATGGAACGTGTGGTCTCCATGTGAACTCATCCATTGCAAAGGCGGCAGATGACCCTGATGCCTCCTTCCTCTTTCCGACAGTAAGCTGTGCTGATGGTCTTGCCGCATCCTTCACATGCAATCGGGTCAATAGCCTGTGTCACCGGATTCCAGAAGAGGTTGATCTCACGGCTTGCCTTGCGGTACTGAAGTTTCACCATGACCTGCACGACATCAATGAGAATCCTTATGGCCACCGAGGGGCGAAGCATGATACGCACCTGGTATTTCTGCCGCATGTCCTCGATCTTGCGGCCGGCCTCAAGAGGTAATTGAGCGATCTTTGCCCTTCGTTCCTCCTTCTGCTGCTCGCCCAGGGAAGAATGACTCAGTCCTTCGCTCATCTCTCTTGCCATTGTTGAATAGTATTCTCTGATGTTTCGTATATCCCTGCGCAGCCTCCGCTTCATACTCTCCAGAAAATCTTGCAGGGCCTCTTCCGCAACGGCTTTGGCCGATTCAAAAGCCATTTTTATGGGATCATCCATTTGGTGGGGAAAGTGCATGGGGATTTTTCCCGGATCGAGGAATACAGGCGCATGCCCTGACCATGCATCCAATAGCTTTGGCACATTCGCGCCTGTCCTTTCCTGAATCGCAATATTAAGATGGCCTTCCCTGCGCTCGTCGCTTAAGGCCAGATAATGGACTGTAAGCACCATATAGGTGGTGCGGGCCTCTGCCGTGCCGGTTATCATAACACGGGCATTAGGAAATGAGATGTCTCTGGAAAGGATCTGCCCGAAGCCCGCCTTTTTTAGATAAGGCGGCTGAATCAGAGCATAGACCACAGGCACATGGGAAGTAACCTGCCTGATAATACGGTCCAATACAGGGCTCCCATAGACAAGCGGAATTTCGGTTCCTCCTAAAACGGATTCCTCTGAAACGCCCAGTGCCTCCGCAAGCTCAGGAGGCAACAAGACCCTTAAACCTTCTCCCTCTGTTGGCTCGGCCGCTCCGCCCTTGTGATTCACGAAACATAAGACTAATTTTCTGAGGCGTTCATCGCAGTCCATGATCACATACCGAAGTTGTCAGTGAATAGTTTTTCATCAAGGGTCTTAGTTTTATCATAGGCGGTCTTGGCCCTCTTGAGGCGCGTGCCCAGCTCTTCAAAGGCATTGTCCAAAGAAGCCTCGTTTATATTTTGAACCCATAGATCAAAGACCAGATCAGTGAATTCCTTTTCTCCTCTAAGCCTCCCGAGGATCATGTCTATCTCTCCGATCACCAATTCAAACATGTTTATCTTTCGGTCCAGGACATACAAAATTCGGGCCTCGATGCTCCCCTCGCTGCAGAAATTATAGACGTAAACCTGTTGTCTCTGACCTATTCTATGAATTCGACCGATCCGCTGTTCTATCTCCATAGGGTTCCAGGGAAGATCGTAGTTTATAAGGTTATGGCAAAACTGCAGATTGTGGCCTTCACCCCCGGAGCCTGTCGCCAGAAGGACCTGGCATTCATTACGGAAGATCTCAACCGCTGCTAGTTTCTGCTCATTGGTCATGCCTCCCTGGAAGATCGCGTGACGTATCCCCCTTCTCTGGAAAACACTGTTCAGTAATTGAAGGGTGGCTCTGTAATTTACAAAGACCAGTACCTTCTCACGGCCGGCAAGGATAATATCAACCACGCGGTCAACCTTCGCGCTGTCGCTTAACCCTGCAATTTCCTCAAGGAGCCCCTTGGCTCTTTCTGATCTGTCGGAGCCGGTCACTGCCATGGTCTTCAAAATAGCGGTGCAAGCGGCAAAGGAGGAACCCGCCGCCTCAAGAAGTCTTCTAAGCTGCATCTTGGTTAATGCGCTCTCAGCGCGGCCCATCTCATCGCGTACAAAAACTTCGAGCTTACTAAAAAATGCCGCCTCATCCGAACCGGGAGTAACCTTTATGGTGTTTGCAAACCGCGTGGGAAGCTGTACCCGGGCCACTGACCTGGTATTGCGGATCATCACCTCCCGGAGCATTTCTCGCAGCAGCTCCCTGTTGATGGGATCAGTAGGATTACCCCTAGCCATGAACTTTGACTTGAAGGCCTTGCGTGTCTGGAGGTGCCCGGGTTTAAGAAGCGTCACAAGGGTGTAGAGTTCTTCCAGATTGTTTTGTACCGGAGTTGCGGTCAAGAGAAGCAGGAATGTCTTTTGCAGCGCGTTAACCAGTTTCCAGTTGACTGTGGTGTGCTCCTTAAGGTGATGTGCCTCATCAACCACCACAATGTCGTTGAACCTCTTCGTAACCGCCTCGAAGTGCCGCTTTGAGCGAGCGGTATGGATGGAGGCGAGTACCAGGGGCTATTCCCAGAAGGCGGCCGGGTCACGTCTAAAGAGATCGTCATTTGTTGATACAAAGGAGAGCCTGAATTTTTCCAGCAGCTCTCCCTTCCACTGATTGACAAGGGAGCTGGGAACGAGTATGAGAGCGGTCTTTACAAGGCCGCGAACCATGTACTCCTTGAGAATCAGGCATGCCTCTATGGTCTTTCCCAAACCCACCTCATCTGCCAGAATCGCCCGACCCCTGAAATCCTTCATGACCTTACGCGCGGTTTCCCTCTGATACCAGAAGGCATCCACCCCCTTCAGCAGGGGAAGGCAGAGCAACTCATCATAGGTTGTCTGGAAGGAGACCTCATAGGCAAGCAGGGTCATGTCCAGTGTCTCCTTTGTCGTGGCCCGGCCATGGGT
Organism: Desulfatiglandaceae bacterium; assembly: GCA_041753575.1. GTDB lineage: Bacteria > Desulfobacterota > DSM-4660 > Desulfatiglandales > Desulfatiglandaceae > CG2-30-51-40. The sequence goes on along the minus strand of JBGSUA010000168.1, from coordinate 6,398 downwards.
CACTGCATCAAGGAGCGGTTGCGGGTTTACCTCGACCTGAACGAGAAAAGGCTGTTCATCTTCCTCCCGGACTTCGACATCAGTTATTGGAGGGGCACTCTCCTTGCTTAGCGCCTGATGGTCTTCAGCATTATTGACAGGGGCGTTGTTTGAGGCGGCCTTTTGCTTATCGGCCGCCTTCTCCACTGACAAACCGGCGGCTCTGAGGGAAGCCATATCCTTCAAATGCAAAATCACCTTGAAATCGGCTTTGGACAATCTCCCTTGATATTTAATACCTTTTTTGCCAAGTTCTTCAAGGACATCTGTGACGAGTTCCATGTCTCCGGCCTGATAGGCTAGGTGCGCAAGCACCAGTAGATTTCTCTTGTGCTCAATGAGACCGTATTTCCATCCATGCGCCAACAAAGAATAGGTGTTTTTATTGTTCGGAAGCCTGGCCGCGCAGCAGATTGCTCCGTCATATGCTTTTTGACACCCTGGATCAAACTTGAGGATTTTCAAGGCCAATGACATTGCATCCTGATATGTGCGCATTCGCAGTCTGAAGTCCAAGAGGCCAAGGAGTTCATCGAGGCGCTCGATACTTTCAAGACGCTTCCTTTCGCGCTTGATCTCGGCCTTCTTTTCCTTTCGTTTCAGTTTCTTCTTGAACTTTTTATCTACGGTCATAAAAATATTATGTTCGTTAAGACATGAGTTGAAGCAGAGTTCTGCCGTCCTTTATTCAGGCCCCCAAGGGTGCCTGTAACACACAGCACAATCTGAAACAACTTGATCTTAAAGTCAAACGCTGTATCCTCTTCCTGATCCGTGGCGATATGATCAGGGCTCGGCATGGTCTTGGAACGGATCGTGAAACCTGGGGAAATGGAACCAGGAATATTAGCCTATCTAATCCTGGAGCAGGAGGAATTTTTCACGGGACATTTATCCCGAGGGTGTTTCCCTTGTCTCGGGAACATAGCTGCCTATGCCGAGACGCCTTTTTACCGCATCTTTGCCCGATTGCTCGACCGATATTTGCGCGAGGAACCGATTGCGGTCTCTCAAGAATAAGTCTAATAGACTATCTCAACAAACAAGCCGCGGCTTCTCGTTAGGAAGGAAACCAGCGAAATGATGATAGGTCCATATAGTTTCGAGGAATTCAAGGAGAAGGCCGCGGCCTTCCACGGCTATCCGGCGCCCGGACTCCTCATCGGAGGCTACATGGTAGTTGCCGCCCGGGCAGGCCTTGCCAAAGGGACGTTATTTGAAGTGATCGTTGAGACCCCCAAGTGCCTGCCTGATGCGGTACAGCTTCTGACCCAGTGCAGCATGAGCAATTAGAGGCTCAAGCTCGTGAACCTGGGCCGATTCGCCCTCTGCCTCTTCGACAAGTTTACTGACCTGGGCTTCAGGACTTATCTGGATATGGACAAGCTGGACAGATGGCCGGTGATCAGGGGATGGTTCCTCAAGCTTGTTGAAAAGAAGGACCAAAACGAGGGCAGGCTCCTTGCGGAAATCGAGGCCGCCGGGGATTCCATCTGCACCACGGCACCCGTTCAGGTGGCCAACGCATTCCTGGGACGGAGTCACATGAAATCTATTGCCTGATGCCCTCTGTGCGGGGAGGCCTATCCCGAGGAAGACGGTCCGACCTGTCTGGGCTGCCGAGGAAAATTTCCCTATGTAAGCGGAACAGGCCTGAAGGGGGTAACAACAAGAACAGGACACGCCTGACAAGCAAAGGCTTGCTTTTGTTATCTCGTCATCAAAAGGCGATGGCCCCGAGTCCTAAGCCAGCTTTACCTTTACAGTCAGGGCAGGGACCTCAAAGTCCCTGCACCTGGATGGATTTTAATAAAGGCGTTTTTTAGCTATAAAGCCGTCTTCTTCTCAAGATGGCCATTCCAGCCGTCAGAAGCAGACAGGCCATTATTAATGTGCCCCAATCGGAAAGGCCCGGAACCGGCGCTGCCTCTCCGACCCGTATCTGGCCGTCTGATAGTGTAACATTTTGAAGCTGATCGGCATTGGCATCGCTCATTATTACGTTCTGAAGGTCAACGGGAGAAAGCCCGTTATTCAGAAGAGCTGCGGTAAGGTTGAGAATCTGTCCCTGAGGGATAGGGGAGTAGTCGTTTGTGTAAATTGTCACCCTTATCCTTCCCGGAAGAACAGTGTGCCAGTTGAAGATAAGGCTGGGCGTGAAAACGCCGGCAAGAGCAACGTTATTGATATTTGCGACACTGTGACTGAACACAAGGTCGAACTGCATGCCCACCACCCTGCTGTAAGTGTCAGTGAATGATAGAGGTAGTGCAAGCGATTCTCCTTTTAGTCCGGCTCCCGAAGCTGCGGCGAGCCCTTCCGCGTCGCCCTGCGGTACAGGAGGGGGATTGCTGATGTCGTTCATTACTGCAATTGCATCCAGTATGTTGACGGATCCATCATTGTTTCTGTCGCCATCTCCGGGCGGTGTTTCGGTTTCGAGGATTCCGTCTATTATTGCAGAGACATCGCCCTGGGTGTACTGGCAGTCGTTATCCGCGTCTCCAGGTATTGAGGCAAGCCTTGTTATGCTTACAGGCACTTCAAACAAACCAGGTGCGCTAGGCGGGCCGAGCAACACTAAACCATTATATGTCTCCCCGACCATCATGGGCTGCGAGAAGAAGACATCCAAGGGAACTGGTGTGCCTGCCGGCACTGCGCCTGCCGGTAGACCTGAGACATTCAGGCCGGTTCCCTGAATCACCGAAAGGGTCATGTTGAATGCGCCGGCAGGGCCGCTGTAGTTATCCAAACCCACAAGCCATGTGCCGTCCTCTGGCATTGTGTAGGTTATACTTTCATTTGAATTTGATCCCATCGAGCTTGCCATCTGAATCGCCTGGGCATAGCAGTCACCCGTAGGGCAGTAGTAAAGGAACAGATCAATATCGCTTATGTTTGTACTCGACGTGTCTATCTGTATCTTCGCGCCGTGGCTGATCGTGAAGGTATGGAGCCAATCCAGCACACCAGTTCCGTTATAGCCGAGGGCTTCATTTACATAGTACTCAGGGAAGGTGAAGCCGTATGCGTCAGCGACCAGCCCTTCCAGATCAACTCCGCTCTGGAAGGTCAAGGTTCCGACCTCTCCTGAATCCCCGCAGCGATTTATTACAAACGCCTGCGGATCTATGTCGGCGCTTCCTATGTTTTTGGAGAACACCACGTCAAAGACGTCTCCCTGAAAGAGCACATTGTGCTGCATGATCTCGTGCAACCCCTGCTGCATTGGACCTGCAACAAGTTCAACATTGGAGCCTGAAGTTGTATTGAAATGCCAGGTGGCCCTTTCTGCGCGGTCAACGGTGCTCTTTGCGACTGTGTCAAGGGTGTAAGGACCGAAATAGGGTGCGTCGGGTGATGCCGACCAAAACCCGAATTCCGCTTCAGAGTATGGAGTTGGGCCCAGCAAGACTGTGTCTATATCGGTATTCGGTGCGGCGTCGTTCCACTGATCCCTTACCAGGATTTTTGAAGGAAGGGGCTCGGGCAGGTCAACATCCACGAAAAAGAAACGCCAGTCACCGCTTTCCTCCCGCCAGCTCCAGTCGAAAAGGCCCCTTAAGGCGCCGTTGTTGTAAGGCCTGTTGAGGTCATAGTTGTAGGATGCAAGGCCTCCCAACTGCAGGTTTTCTGAAAAATCGGCCGCAACGCTCATGGTTACGGGGATTATGCTCGTATGGGCGGAAAAGGGCGCGCTTCCGGGATCAGAAACCTCTATTGCCGCCTGGTACATGCCTGGAGGGATATCTGCCGGAACAGAAGCCGTAGCCTGAAACGTTGCTGTCCCCCCTGCCGGGACTGCCAGGGAATTTGCGTCCGTGCTCAGCCACCCCACATCGGATTTCTTGTAGAACTCTATCTGAAAGACGATGGTGGTCGTACCCGTAAAAGTAGAGCCGGGGTAATGTCTCAGGCCTATAAAGAGGCCGTCAATCATTCTCTGAAGAGGCCTTCTGACCCAAAGCTCGGTGCGGTTTCCCATGGGCCTGTGATAGGCAAACCTGCCGAATTCACCCTTATCAAGCTCAGTTCGTGAATCCGACCAGACAAGCTCCTTGCCTCCGTCTATCTGCGTAATGACGGTATCGTTTATGAAGTTGACAACCCCGTTTCCGTCTTTGTCATCCCAGGCATTGCCGTCACCGTCATGGTCCTTCCAGTTATAGATCATAAGAGAGAATCTGTTGTCCCAACTGTAATCGCCGTCGGCGTCATACTGACTGTAATCGAAGCGCTGTCGCACTATCATCAGGTCCGTATCCGCCGGTATTGTTATATTGTTCCAGGAAGGATTCTGCGCGATTTTTCCTCCGGTTGCCGTCAAGGGGACAAAGTAAGTGAAGGCCTTGTAGAAATTATCACTGTTTTCAGCACCATAAGCGCTTTCCGCCGTTACCATGTCAGGTGTTACAACCAATTGGCGCGTGACGCTTCCGGTCTTGATGAGTTCTGAGTCGCTTATGCCGACCGTTACGGCGCCGGCACCCGTGTTTCTTACTGTGAATGTCCTGTTGAAGGCATCTCCCGGATGGACGATATGGGCGAAACCCCGAAAATCATCGCCCCTGTAGTTGCCTGGCTCCCAGGTGGAGTTTTCAACAAAGACGCCGTAGTGGCCTCCGGCAACAGCTGTTCCCCTGTCTGCATTTACACTTCCTGCGCCCTGGCTGAAGGTGTCATAGAAAAGATCGGTGGAACTGGACATCAAGATATCCTTTGCAGTCTGGAACGTGGGCCATATTCCATATTTGGTCTTATATGCCTGATAGATCAGAGCGAGGATCCCTGACGCGACAGGGGTAGAGCGGCTGGTGCCTCCCCAGGTGTCCCAGGCGAGATTGCCGTCCATGACGCCCCATGCGTGCCATCTATGAAAAGCATCCACCATATAATTCAGTGCCTGAGCCCCGGCCGCATATGCCCCGCCTGCGGCAACGTCAACACCCGCGGTGCCTCGTGCGCCGGGACCCCTGTTTGAAAAGGGTTGGATATCATTGAACATGATCTGGGTTGTCTCATAAATGGAATCCCAGCCGGTTGATCCATACTGGGTAGTGGCGCCGACCGATATGCCTGTGTCAGGGCTGGGAGGCGCCACTGTTCCATATGCCGGTGCCCCGTTGCCGGTTGAGAAGAGAAACTGGAGATTGGGTGCGAGATAGCGCTGGAAAGCTGAAACCATCTGACCCCGTATCTCCCAACCGTCGTTGTCGGTCTGGCTTGCGCCGTAGGAATTGGATGTTATCTGAATCGGATCCGTATCTGTAAAGCCCGTGCCCATGGTGCTAAAATTATTTCCGGTCTGGTCTATCCCGTCCCAGCCCACGGCAGCTGCGAGATAAGCGTCCAAAGTGGAGGAGTCGTGGTTGTAGTATATGTCTGAAAAACTCACCACCTTTGCAGCGGGCGCCATACCTATCACCGCGGCAGAAGGTTTTCCGGGGCCGAGGTCGGTGAAGGTGGGAAGCATGTCGCTATCGGGCGCAGTTGCGCTCTGGGTTACTCCCTGTCCGACTATGTTGGATGCGCACTGGGTCCCATGGCTGTAATCGTAGCCCCAGCTTGGCCCTGTAAAGGCGACGAGATCTCCATTTCCAGGACACATGTATGGTGTTCCACCGCATTGTGCGCCCCAGAGCCAATCGGTGCCCGGTATCACGTTGACCCCATCGGCTATGAAATAAAGGGCTCCGCCTGAAAGATCAGGGAGACCGTCTGCGTTCATATCCCGGAAGCATACGGGGTTATTGTATGTTGCAGGATTAGCAACCACGGCTTTTGTGAGAGGCTTTTCGTCTCTGAAGTCATAGTCGTTGTCTAGATCCACATATGCAGTGTCGTAAAAACCGGCCGTATTCGGGTCGCATACCAGCAGAGCTACTTTTTCTCCCCAGACATAATCCCTGAGATCGTTGTCCGTATGCGTGCCCACATGTACGACACCGCTTTTGGTCATGGAGTCATTGATGGTATAGGTGTGTGGAGTACCCGGTGTTCCAACTCCTATAAGCGGGGTAAAATCGAATGTGGCGGTTCCGCTGCCGTCCCATCCTGTAAGGACTGGCGTGGCGCTTGTGTCAATGTAGTCTATTCCGTCGTAACCGCTTGAGAGATATGTAGAAGAAAACATCTCGTCAAGGAAATAAACAAGCATGGAGAAAGGGCTGAAGGCCACGGGCCAGCCGTCGTATTGAGGGGCAGCCGTTGATGAATATATCTTGTGAGTTCCCAGGAGATCCGGATGGGCAAAGTCAATCCCGTCATCCAGGACCGCTACGGTGACACCCTCCCCCTGATAGCCTCGGTCCCAGGCCGCCTTTGCCTTGTGTGGACCGTCCAGGCCTGTCTCAAAC
>JBGSUA010000167.1:0-2209 GCA_041753575.1 Desulfatiglandaceae bacterium | reverse complement strand
GGCAATGCCTTTCTCCGGGCTTTCTGAATTATACACATCATCTCGATAGATAAAGCAGATAACGTCTGCATCCTGCTCAATGGCACCGGATTCCCTGAGATCCGACATCATAGGCCTCTTATCGCCGCGTTCCTCTACCCTTCTATTGAGCTGGCTGAGTGCTACGACCGGTATGTTGAATTCCTTGGCTATAGCCTTCAGTGTCCTGGATATCTCAGATATCTCCTGTTCTCTGGAGTCAGACCGGCCTTTGATAGTCATGAGCTGAAGATAATCCACCACGACCATGCGCACATCTGCCTGGGATATGAGCCTGCGGATCTTGGCTCTGATCTCCATGGGTGATATGCCTGGAGTGTCGTCAATATACAGGGGCGCCTCCGAGAGTTTTCCCGAAGCCTCCAGCAGTTTGCTCCAATCCTCTTTCTTAAGCATGGAAAGTGCCGTGGCGGAGCGCACATGGCTCTGGTTTATCCATGCCTCAGAGGCCAACATCCTTAGCACGAGCTGTTCGATACCCATTTCAAGAGAAAAAACTGCAACGGGAAGTTGTTCGGTTACCGCAACATACTGGGCAATGTTTATTGCCAGCGAGGTCTTGCCCATTGAAGGCCTGCCTGCAACTATTATGAGGTCGGATTTGTGGAGGCCTCCAAGCAATTGGCTGTCAAGCTCGCTGAATCCCGAAGGGACTACGCCCTGATCAATCTCTCCTTTGGCCATACGGCTTAAATTATGATACAGGTCATGCAGAGGAACGCCGATCCTGGTAAGGCCGCCTTTCCTGTCCTTGACCTGTTTATTGATGGCATAAATAATCTGCTCTGCAGAGTCCAGTACCTCAGAGACCTCTCCGGCAGGCGACCTTGCTGACTTGATTATCTCGCCGGCTCCAGTGATCAATGACCTGAGTATGCACTTTTCCCTTACAAGCCGTGCGTAATATTCAATGTTCGCGGTGGTTGGGATGTTATCTGAGAGTTGAGAAATATACGATGCGCCACCCACCTTATCAAGCCTCCCTCTTGCCTCGACAGCTTCTGTAAGAGATACAAGATCTATAGGCAGGCCTTTATCCATGAGTCGGATCATCTCCTCAAAGATAATCCTGTTCCGCTCTGCATAGAAATCAGCTGGAGAGATGATCTCAGATACAGTATCGAATGAGGAGTTCTCCATGAGAACCCCTCCGAGTATATATTCTTCTGCTTCCCTGTTGTGGGGAGGAGAAATCGGCGAAGAATCCATCTTATTCGCCTTGTGGCTCTGGTATCACCTCCACTTTTATGTGCGCCATCACTTCCGGAAAGAGGCGGACTGCGACTTCATGCGTACCCACATGCTTGATGGCGTCTGTCAGGATAATCTTTTTTTTGTCTACTTCAAATCCTTTCTCTTTGAGGGCATCAAAGATATCGGCATTGGTGACAGACCCGAACAGCTTTCCTTCCTGACCGGTCTTGACCTTGAATTGTAAGGTAACAGCAGATAACTCACTGGCGAGTTTAGCAGCATGTTCCTTTGATTTGGCCTCAGACTTGATGCGCGCCTGTATCTTGCCATGAAAGGCCTTAATGTTGGAATCGGTCGCCAGAAGTCCCAATCCCTTGGGGATAAGATAGTTCCTGGCATAGCCATCTTTAACCTTTACCTCCTGGCCCACGCTGCCCAGACCATCGATCGTTTCTAAGAGTACTACCTTCATTGTATATCTCCTTTTGGTGTTCGTATCCTTTTCCTGAAGTCAAACCAGGTGTCAAACAAACCGAATCCGGCTACAATAATCATCATATATATCTGGATCAAGATTAAAATGTAAATAGGCCACCGAATCATGCCGGGCCACTTGCGTTCATCCATGAAAACCGAGACAATTGCGAGGCCCTGAAAAAAGTAGACCTGCCCTACAATGATCAAGAGATTGAGGCCTATTGTATGGAGAATTTTATGCTCAAGCAGGGTAAACAATCCTGCAAGGATGAAAAATGCAACAATCCAATCCGGGCTTTTCCATTCTTTAATAGATATAGTCTTGTTTTTTTTCGTTATAATAAGCAGATTTATCCACATGATAACCGCTAAACTTGATATGATTATTGATGGGAAAAGTGTGACGATCATTACCTGGAAGGTTTGGAGGTTCTGTTTGAATTCAGATTGTTCGCTCGAGGAGAGCGCACTTTCAGAAACCTTCATCATCTCACCTACC
>JBGSUA010000166.1:0-3999 GCA_041753575.1 Desulfatiglandaceae bacterium | reverse complement strand
GGCTCTTGTAGAAGACCTTGCCGTCTGCACGCTTGTAGTATCTTTGCCCGTCCCTGACCACCTCCTGTCTCCATTCATCAAGCAGGTTGAAATGGCTGGCGGTCATCTGTGCCTTATCCAAGATGCACTGCTTGGCCTCCTTTGCCTTTTCGGTAAGCACCCTTTCAGGGGCCTTTGCAGCCTTTCCCGCGTTATAGAAAAACGGGGACATAAGCAGCCCTATTCCGATGATGAGACCCGCGATTATCTTACCTCCGTCATACATCCTCTTCTTCCTCCATTCCAGCAAGGGGATTACCGCGCAGATCAGTGGTCCTTTCCTTTTCTCCTTCAAATACAAGGGCATTTGCCACCATCTCATGGACTCCCGTAACCTGCACCTCCGGCACCCAATACTGCATAAGGGTCGGCAAGGCAGCACGATCAATTGCGCAGATGCAGGCAAGCATATTGACGCCATATTTTTCATTCACATGCCTGACCGCGTTGGCCCTAGGCAGCCCGCCCCGCATCCTCAATTCCATATCCTCACCGGCATTTAGGCCTGCGCCGCTTCCACAGCAGAAGGTTTGCTCCCGGATGGTGTTAGGCGGCATCTCGTAGAAGTTGTTGCACACGCTGTTAATTACGTATCTCGGCTCCTCCAGGAAGCCCATGCCGCGGGCCGTGTTGCAGGAGTCATGCAGGGTCACCTTGAGATGGTCATTTCTACTCGTATCAAGCTTAAGTTTATTATGCTTTATAAGGTCAGCGGTAAACTCAACCAGATGGACCATCTTAGTTGATTTGGCGTTTTCAAATTTGGTACCTGTAATCGGAGACACAGGCTCTTCGAGAAAGTCGGCGGGGCCGTTGAAGGTGTCCATATACTGATTTAGAACCCTCCACATATGCCCGCATTCTCCACCTATGATGTATTTCACTCCGAGGCGTTTCGCCTCCGCATACATCTTGGCATTAAGCCTCTTTGCCGTCTCATGGGAGGTAAAATAGCCGAAGTTGCCCCCCTCTGACGCGTATGTGCTCCAGGTGATATCCAGGCCCTGGCTCTGGAGGTAGTGAAAGAGCATGAGATAGCCCATGGCCGTATAGGTTCCGGGGTCTGCGAAGACATCGCCTGAAGGAGTTATGAAGAGTATCTCCGCTCCTTTACGGTTAAGGCTGTAGTCCACCCTTATGCCGGTGACATCCTCGATCTCGTCAACGAAGAAATCCAGCATATCTTTAAATGCATGGGGCTGGATGCCCAGATGGTTACCTGTCCTGAAGCAGTTGGCCGCGGGGGCGGCAATCCAGTCAATATTGAGGCCCAGGAGGTTAGTGAGCTCCCGTCCGATGATGGTGATCTCGGCTGTGTCTATCCCGTAAGGGCAGAAGACGGAGCAGCGTCTGCATTCGGTGCACTGGTAGAGGTAATACCACCATTCCTTGAGGACATCTTCGGTAAGTTCCCTTGCGCCCGCGAACTTTCCAAAGACCTTTCCACCTGTTGTGAAGTTCTTCCTGTAAACAGACCTTAGCAGTTCGGCCCTCAGCACCGGCATGTTCTTCGGATCACCCGAGCCGATGAAAAAATGGCATTTGTCAGCGCAGGCTCCGCATCTCACGCATATATCCATGAAGACCTTGAAGGATCTGAACTTATCAAGCCGGTCCTTGAAACCCTTTTCTATGATTTCCTTCCAGTTTTCCGGCAGCTTCCAATCATCGTCTTCAGGATTCCACTCCTTTGGAAAAGGCATGCCGAGCACTTGAAGATTCTTGGGCTTGCTTCCGTAGCAATAGATGCCGGGCCTGATCTCTGTGGGAGTATTCATCCAGCCCTTCATTAGTGGAGGGCTGTGTTCAATATTTGAAAGTTCCTTTGGTTTTGGTGTAGTTACCTTTGCCATAGTTGCTCCTCTTCTCCTAATGAGCTTTTATTAAGATTCTTTTTCAACCGGTATGCCGGCCTCGATCATAGCCTCTCTAAAATCGTCTTCGTATTCCTCATAGGTATGGACCTTAACAGGATAGTTCCAAGGATTGATGTGACGCTTGAAACGACTGTTGTTGGAGAGATTTCTGGTGGGGCTCAGGAAGATACCGGCAAAGTGCATCAGCTTGCTGAAGGGGAAATAGGCAATGAGCACACTTATCAGAAAAAGGTGTATATAGAAAATCACCCCGATACCGTCAGGCACAGTCGGACTGAACTTGAAAAGTCCCACTGCAAGCTGCTTGACCGCCGTAATATCAACCCTGATGAAATATCTCATCAGGATACCCGTAAAGCCGAGACCGAGGATGAGAAATAGTGGAAAATAATCAGCAGGAAGGGACAGGTACCTTGTCTGGGATACGTAGAGCCTCCTGGCGAAAAGATATGTCACTGCAAGCATCAGAAGCATATCCGTCAGATATACCCCCGGAAGGCCGAACCCGTTGAAAGGCAGGACTCCCATCTGCATAAATCCGTCAAGGCTCTCAAGCAAATGAACAAAACCCGGCACCGGCTCCATAAAAAACCGAAAATGCCTGAGAAAGATCACTAAGAATGAGTAGTGAAAAACCAGCGCGGCAAGCCAGAGCCATTTTTCCCATTCATAGTCAACCCTTGGCATCCCGTCAGAGGCGCGCCTGTACTCAAGCCTTGTATTTCGGAAAAGGGATCTAAAAAGGAGAACCTCAAAGATCATCCTCACAATGACGCCGAACGTGCCCTTTGGGTTATCTATCGGGCTTGCCTTTATCCATGGAAACGACCACTGCTGCCCGCCAGTCGTAGGTATCCGGAAGGGCACAGGCGAGCGCCCCCAGTCAATCACCCTGACTATTATTCCCACGAAGAAGGTCGCCATGGCAGCATACGGCACAAGGACACCGAAGATAATTCTAAGATCCAGGGCACCCACACCGATCCATGGGATAAGAACGAGAATCACCACGGCTAAAGAAGAAACAATAATGCTCAGGATAAAATTCATAAGCTCTTACCTCACAAAAAAACAGTCCATGTTCCAGATATCCTATACATCCGGCTCAGCGTCCGGGATCTCACAAACAAGATTGGCCCTCTTAAGCAGTCTGCCTACCTGATTTTTAGCCTCATGAACCCTCAGCTCATAGAGCTTATTGCGGAAGTTAGAGTAAACGTCGAAGGCAAGGAGCAGCAAATCGTCAACGCTTTTATCAAAGGCCTCGATCTCGACACCCATTCCATTGCCAAGCCTCTTGGCTTCCAACAATTCGCGAATTATCCTCTTCAGTTCCAGTATGAAACCCACGGCCCCGGATGGGCTGAAATCCTGCACAGCCCTGATTCTAAGTATGTTTTCCAGGCATCCTTTTATCTTGCCTGCATCAGACCTTGAAATAAATGCATCTAAAAGGGCATCAAGTTCCTGGCCCAGGATAGTGCCTACCGGATTTGCGAATGTGTCTTTCTCTTTTCTTAGAAACTGACGGGAATCGGCGGGATACGTTTCCATGACAGCGTCCCGCCATTTCTTTGCAAGGGTGGATCTTTCCTGATTTAAGAGGTCTGTTAAGTCCATAATCGAGCAATATTTAAGAACGATTTCTGTAAATCTCTCACCGTGTTCCTCTCATGGCAGCTGGATAATTGTCAGAGCAGGTCTATAGTCAAAACCGCACCCTCTGTCAAGTGGAAAAAAGCGGAAGGAACGCTGCTCTTGGAGCGTAAGAAAGGTGATTTTCCACCCTTGACGCCGGTGGGCGGCTCAGAGGGTGTCTTTGATATTTCGGTTGGTTTATGTTCAGGGGCGGCCGGCTGATGGCGCGGGCACGATGATCTTTCGTCGCGGCTCAGTTATTGACACTCCGGGGTCACACCTCCTGATTCCCAACCGGGCGCATCCCGCGCACGCCCTTCCACCGGAATGCTCGTCCCCTGACCTTTGTTGTGGGGCCACACCAATCACGCTTGCCGTGAATCACGTTATGCATTATTATATCTGAAGAAGGATCAGTTCATTCAAATGTGAATACACGGATGGA
>JBGSUA010000165.1:0-2291 GCA_041753575.1 Desulfatiglandaceae bacterium | reverse complement strand
TGGCTTGCTGACCGAGAACATCCTGGATTGTCCCCTCGATCAGCGGCCGGAAATCATCAACGACAGAGGCAGGCAAATGAAGGCGCGCCCCATAAAGAACATCTTTGAACTTCACGGAATGCCGCAGCTCTTTGCCCGGCCATGAACCCCCAACGACAATCCATTTATCGAGTCAGCGTTCGGTACGGCGAAGACGGCTCCGGGGTATCCAGGTCGATTCATTGACCGGGAGGCCGCGGTGCAGTACTTTGAACGATATTTTCATTGGTACAATGAAGAGCACTTGCACTCCGGTATCGATTATGTGACGCCTCAGCAATGTCATCTCGGGCTGAGGGACCAGATTGTTGCAGACCGCAGGGCCAAGCTCAACGAGCAACCTCTATTACGTAGGCAGGTGAACAGTCGCAGCCGGGATCCCTCTGGGCTCTTCTCCGGCGGGTTCACCCCATTATTAACCCCCGTGTAGCGTAATTGATCCGCCGTTTGAGTCATTGTTCCGGAAGCGCGCCCCCAGTCTTGACAAAGAACTTCATCTCACTTCAACCCAGCCTTGCGCAGGAGCTCGGCCAAGCGATCTTTTGCGGCCGGATCAATAGGCCTGTTCTTCACATACCGCTCCACTGAGAACTTGGGATCGATCCTCAGGACTTCTGCACCCTCGGCACGTGCCTCTTTTTCACGACCCATCTCCATATATGTACTAGCCAGCCCCAGGTGGGAATACAAGTGATCGGGGCCAAAAATCTGAAGCGCCCTCTTGTATGTGGCAATGGCTTCCTCGTTTTGGCCGATCGCGACATATGAATTAGCCAGACCAAACAGGACATTACTGTGTACGGGGACGGGGCTTAGTCGAAGGCATTTCTGGTAAATAGGGATAGCTTCCTTGGGCCGACCTGCACCGTAGAGCGCGCTTCCCAATGCAAAGTAGCCTGAAGCGGAATTGGGGCTGAGGGACACTCCCTTTTCGGCCTCTTGGATGGCTTTATCGAGCTCTCCGAGAAACATATAAGGAAAAGTCAAAGAGCTGTGGACATTTGGATTGGATTCATCCAGGGCGACAGCCTTTTTCCCTAGCTCAACGGCTAGCCGCAGGGATTCTTTGGGAGAGTCGCTTGCGCCAAGAATGACCAGCTGGACGTGGGCGGTAGACAACATAGAATAAGCAATCGCAAATTCAGGGTCCAACGCGATGGCCTCCTCACACAACTGCATGGATCTTTCAACCCGCCCTTTGTTCTGAATTGTAGCTTTAAGCTCACTCGCCTCCAACACTTTCAAATACGCATCCAGGTTCTTCGTCCCCTTCACAAAAATACGCGCACTCTCTCCCATGGTTAATTTCACCTGAACCGCCGCCATTACTTTCATCGTGATTTCATCCTGTAGGCTCAGGATATTCTTAAGGTCCCTGTCATACCGTTCAGAGAAAAGGTGGTGTCCGGTCAGGGCATCGATGAGCTGGACAGTGATCCGAACTCGCTCTCCCTCCCGCTGGACGCTTCCTTCGATCACATACCGCACGCCCATCTCCTCAGCGATCTGCTTGACCTTTACCGGTTTGCCCTTGTACGTGAAGGAGGAGTTCCGCGCGATCACAAAAAGGCGTTCAGATTTGCTGAGGGCGTTGATGATCCCCTCGGCAAGCCCGTCACCAAATAAATCGTCCCTGGGATCTCCGCTCATGTTGGTGAAAGCAAGGACGGCCATCGAGGGTTTGTCGGGCAGAGGATAGGCCATCTTCTCCTTGGAGGCAGGCTCGATCTTCGGCGCTCGCCAATAGAAGTTCCAAACCGCGACGCCGAGGATCACTATGAGGACTGCCACTGCACCGAGAAGAACTCCTTTTCTCCGCCACAACGGGATCGAAGGCTTTTTCTCCTTTGCCCCCGCAACCGTAACCCTAGGTTCCATCAAAACTCGATAGGCTCCCACAGGTTTAGCGATGTTCTTCACCTCTTTTTCACCCAGATATTCATACCCCAGGGGCAGCTTGGTCTCGATGTGATCGAAGGCTGTCTTGGAGACACAGATTCCCCCAGGATCGGCACAGGATTCCAGGCGAGCCGCGATGTTGACCCCGTCACCATAGATCCGGTCCTGCTCCTCGATCACATCCCCCAGGTTGATTCCGATTCGGAACTGCATTCTTTTGTTTTCGGGCAACTGAGCATTCCGCGCCTGGAGTTCCTTCTGCACGGCTACTCCACATTGGACCGCGTCCACCACGCTCGCAAACTCGGCCAACAGGTTGTCCCCAGGGGAATCAATAACCCGTCCTCGGTGCT